>JACQDO010000513.1 GCA_016201085.1 Hyphomicrobiales bacterium
ATGCGCGGATGCTGCGAGAGCCGCGCGATCACGTCGAGCGTGAGATCGCTGCGCTGGAACTGCGGATTGGTGTAGAGCACCACCGGAATGTCGACGCTGTCGGCGATGGCGCGGAAGTAAGCTTCGATCTGCGCGTCCTTGAGCGGGAAATAGGCTTCGAGGATGGCGAGGATGCCGTCGGCGCCGAGCTTCTGGTAGTGCTTCGCTTGCTCGACCGCGTCGGCGGTGGACGTGGACGCCACGCCGGCAATCACCGGTACGCGCTTGTTCGCGGCCTCGATGGTGGCCTGCACCACGGTCGCGCGCTGCTCGCGGTTGAGATAGGCGAATTCGCCGGTGGAGCCGAGCGGCGTCAGCCCATGCACACCGGCCTTGATCAGGTCATCGCTCAGTTTGCCGAGCACGTCGGTCTTGATGCGGCCGGCCGCGTCAATGGGCGAGACGAGGTAGGGGAAGACGCCGTGGAAGTCGGACATGGTACCTCGTGAAATAGGGCGCAGCGGCGGGACTTTCACCTCTCCCATGGGGAGAGGTCGGATCGCGAAGCGATCCGGGTGAGGGGTTATAGCCTATCGATAGTCACTTGCCCCCTCACCCCAACCCTCTCCCCCAAGGGGAGAGGGAGCGCGCAGTGCTTGCTACGCGGCAGAAACTAAAACACCCACAGCGCATCCGCCGGAAACTCGACATAATGCTCGCCCGGTTCGAGCGGGGCCGCGGCATAGGCACGCACCGTGAGTTGCTCGCGCGCGAACACCAACTCCCAACGCTCGCCCAGATACATCGGCGCCTTGAGCTGCATCTTCAGCCGGTTCGGCCCGGGTGCGGTGGCGCAGCGCACGCGCTCAAGCCGGATGATGCCGACCGTTTTGGCGCCGGGCGCCGCTTTGGTGTGCGCCTGGCCCGTGATGCGTTCGCCGAACACCTGCATGGTGGCGCTTGCGCCGTTGACCTCCACCAGCGTGCCGTCGAGACGATTGTTGCTGCCCATGAATTCCGCCGCGAACAGGGTCGCCGGCTTGTTATAGAGCTCGGTCGGCGGCCCGACCTGCGCGACCGTGCCGGCGTCGAGCAGCACGACCTGGTCGGCGATGGCCATCGCCTCGACTTGATCGTGCGTGACATGGATGGCGGAAAGGCCGAGCGTGACGATCAGCGTGCGCAGCCAGGCGCGCGCTTCCTCGCGCAGCTTGGCGTCGAGATTGGACAAAGGCTCGTCGAGCAGGATCACCGGCGGCTCGTAGACCAGGGCGCGGGCGATGGCGACGCGCTGCTGCTGGCCGCCAGAGAGCTGATGTGGGAATCGTTCGGCCAGCGCGCCCAAGCCGATCTGCGCCAGCGTCTTGTCGACGCGGCCCTTGATCTCAAGCGTCGAGGTGCCGCGCAGCTTCAGCCCATAGGCCACGTTGTCGAACACGTTGCGGTGCGGCCACAGCGCGTAAGACTGAAACACCAGCCCAAGCCCGCGCTTTTCCGCCGGCAACTCGATGCCGCGCCCGGCGTCGTAGAACACGTTGTCGCCGATCGCGATCGAGCCGGCATGCGGCATCTCCAGCCCGGCGATGGCGCGCAGCAGCGTGGTCTTGCCGCTGCCGGAGGGACCGAGCAGCGCCACCACCTGGCCGGGCGTGACGTCGAGCGAGACGCCTTTGAGGATCTCGTTGTCGCCGAGACGCAGGCGGAGATCCTTGACCTTGAGATCAGCCATGCAGGCGCACTCCAAGCCGGACCGCGACGGCAAGGCCGACGCCGATCATCATCACATTCACCACCGACAAAGCCGACACCAGATCGATGGCGCCGGTGCCCCACAGCGACACCAGCAGCGAGCCGATCACCTCGGTGCCGGGCCCGAGCAGATAGATGCCGGTGGAATATTCGCGCACGAAGATCAGGAACACCAGCAGCCAGCTCGCCAGCATGCCGTATTTGATCAGCGGCACGGTGACGTCGCGTTTCACGCGCAGGTCGCCGGCGCCGGAGACGCGCGCGGCTTCCTCCAGTTCCGGGCCGACCTGCAGCAGCGTGCCGGAGACCAGCCGCATGCCATAGGCCAGCCAGACGATCGAATAAGCCAACCAGATCGAGACCATGGTCGAGCGCAGCGGCGACAGGAATGCCACGAACAGGAACACCCACAGCAGCGCCAGGCCGGCGACCAGGCCGGGCATGGCGCGCGGCACCATCACCAGGTAGTCGACCAGCCGCGTCCAGCCCGAATTCCAGCGGTGCACCGCGAGCGCGATGGCCGTGTAGCAGGCGACCGAGACGGCGCCACCGATCACGCCGATGCCGAGCGTATTGACGATGCCGCGCACCACGTTCGGATAGTCGAGCAGTTCGCGATAGTGATCGAACGTCAGCACGTCCAGCAGATTGACGCCTTGGCCCCAGCTCACCACGAACGAGCGCAGCGTGATGCCGGTGAGCGGCACCACCACCGTGATGAACAGCCAGAACACGATGGTCCCGAACGCCACCCAGCGCCAAGGGCCGAGCCGCAGCGCTTGCGTCTTCAGGCCCTTGCCGCGCACCGAGACGTAACGCTGCGCCTGGCGCAGCAACAGCCGCTGCATGAACACCAGCGGCGCGGTGATGGCGATGATGACGACCACCGCCACCGCCATGAGTTGATAGGATGGCACGCCCAGTTTATTGGTGAGCTTGAACAGATAGGTGGAGAGCACCAGCACATCCTGCGGATCGCCCAGCACCAGTGGCAGGCCGAATAGCTCAAAACCGAGGAAGAACACCAGCACGCCGGCGAACAGGATCGCAGGCCCGATCATCGGCAGGCTGACGTTGAGCGCGACCTGCAACGGATTGGCGCCGGACACGCGCGCGGCTTCCTCCAGGTCGGTGCCGAGGCCCCGCAAGGCGGCGGCGCTGTAGAGATAGACATGCGGCACGTGGGTGAGCCCTGCGATCGCGATCAGCGAGAACAGCGAATACAGGTTCCATGGCACGAAGCCGAGCACGTCCTTGGCGAGCGTGGAAAAAATCCCGACCGGACCGACCGCCACCACGTAGCCGAAGGCGATCACCACCGCCGAGACGAAGATCGGGATCAGGATCAACGGTTCGAGATATTGGCGGCCTGGCACGTCGGTGCGCACCATCAGGAAGGCGAGCAGGGCGCCGAGCGGCACCGCGATCGCCGCCATGCCGCCGGCGATGGCGGCGGTGGTCCATAACGCCTGCCAGAAATCCTCCTCCGCGAACACGAAGGAATAGGCGGAAAGGCTCAAGCGCGCCGCGCGATCGAAGAACGGCGCGGTAAGAAAGCTCTGGTAGACGACGAGCGCGATCGGCGCCAGCACCGCCAAGGCAGTGATGCCGAGCACGAGGAAGCGGTACACGATGATGGGCATCAATCCTCGTCATTCCGGGGCGCGAGCGCAGCGAGCGAACCCGGAATCCATAATCCCGGTGTTGCGGAGTATGGATTCCGGGTCCGGCCCTTTGGGCCGTCCCGGAATGACAAAGTCAAATCACTGCCCCTTCTTCGCCGCTTGCCACTTCGACAGGAAAGCCAGCCGCTTGGTCTGGTCGAGATTTTCCAGCAGTGTCTGGTCGATCGGCACCGGCCGCGCCTTGTCGCCGATCAGCTCGGTGACACGCTTGAGCGTGGCTTCGCCTTCCACGTCCGAGCGCAGCGAATATAGGTTCGCCTTGTTGGCGACGATGTCCTGGCCGCGCTTGGACAGCAGATAGTCGAGGAACAGCTTGCCGGCGTTCGGGTTCTTCGCCTGCTTGGAGACGAAGGCCACGCGCGAAGTCACCATGGTGTAGTCCTTCGGCAACACGATGCCGAGGTTGGGGTCCTTCTTGGAGCGGCCGAGCGCGTAGGAGCCGAAAATGCCGTAGGCGATCAGATGCTCGCCGGATGTGACGCGCTCCATCATGGCGCCGGCGCTGGTGTAGAGTTTGGCGCCGGTCTTGCCGAAGGCCTTGAACAGGTCCCAGGCGGCCGGGAAATTCTTGATGTCCTCGGTGCAGAACAGGAAGCCGACGCCCGAGCGCTCGGGGTCGTAGGCGGTGATCTTGCCCTTGTAGAAATCGGGCTTGGCGTTGAGCAGCTTCAGCAGATCGCCGTGATCCTTCGGCACGTCCTCGGCCGGCACCAGCCGTTTGTTGTAGACGATGGCGATCGGCTCATAGGTGGTGCCATAGGCCGCGTCTTTGAATACCGCCCATTTCGGCAGCGCCTTGATCTCCGGCGAGGCGTAGGCGAGCGCATGGCCGTCGGCCACCAGCTTCACCTGCAGGTCCATGGCCGAGGACCAGATCAGGTCGCCGGTGCCGTTATTGGCGGCGGCTTCGGCGATGAAACGGTTGTACAGCTCGGTGGAATTGAGATCGGAATACTCGACCTTGATGCCGGGATAGAGCGTCTCGAAATCCTTGACCAGCGGATTGGCGGCCACCGAGTCGGTGGTCGAATAGATCACCAGTTTGCCTTCCTTCTTGGCGGCTTCGACCAGCTTGCCGTAGTCGGCCGGATAGCCCTGCGGCGCTTGCGCATGGGCGAGGCCGATGCTTAAGGCGGCGGCGATGGCCGCGGATAAGATGTAACGCATGACGACACCTCAGTAATGCTGTTGCGACCGTATAGGCCTGCCCCCGCCGGCCGTTCGGCGGGGATGCTACTCCAGTGCTTCCGGGCTCGCCTAGGGCCTGCCAAAACGAAACCCCGCCGAGATGCGCGGCGGGGACATTCGTGTAACGCGCTGCTTAGTTTGCCAGCGGGTTCGGCCGCACCTGGATGTGCACGGCGCGCGGCTTTGAACCTTTGCCGCCTTCCATCAGCCACGGCGTGCGATCGCCGTTGGTGCTCCACAGGCCGCGGCCTTTCCAGCCGGCATTGGCATTGTCGATGCGGCCATCCAGACCCTTGGCGTAGAAGCCCAGAGGATAGGGGATGCGCAGCATGACCATCTTGCCGTCTTTCAGCGCGACGAAGCCGTCGTTCAGGTTGGCGGTCGAGATCGGCACGTTGGCGCCGAGGCCGAGCGTGTTGTGCTGGTCGACCCAGGTGTAATAGCTCGCCTCCGCGCTGGTGGTCTCGAAGCCTTCGAAACCGGGGCCGGGGTAGCGGTAGAGCGTCCAGCCCTCGGGGCAATGATCGCCGGTCGCCTTCGGCCCGTTGAGCGGAGCTTTGCATTTGCGGCGGTCGAAACTGCCAAGATGGCCGCTCGACAGCGAGCCCCAGACGACGCCGTTCCTGTCGATGTCGCCGCCGCGAATGCCGTAACCGACACCGGGCATGCGAGGCACGTGGTAGATTTCCGACAATTGCGTTTTCGGATCGAAGCGCAGGAACCCCGGCGTGCCGCCGAAGACGCCGACGGCGTACCAGATCGCGCCGTCCACCGGGCTCGGCATCACCGCATAGGGTCCTGAACCGGGCACGATCCGCTTGTCCTTGGCCGGATCGATCGGCTGATTGGGCTCGACAAAGTCGTTGCGCTTGCCGTTGCCGTTGGTGTCGAGCACGAACGGCGACCAGCCCTGCGACTTGGCCGCGTCGCCGGTGGCGTCGAACATCTTGGTGTTGACCCAGCCGGCCACTTGGCCGGTGCCGCTCAGCCACAGTGTGTCGTTGGCGTCATAGCCGAACTGCGGATGATGGGTGCCAAAGCAAGTGTCGACGAAGGTGTATTTCATCGTCTTCGGGTCGAGTATCGCCACCTGACGGGCCGACTGATCGAGCGGGAACAGCTTGGCCGACGGATGGTCGGAACCCTTCTTGCAGAAGGCCGGGTTGGCCATGCCGCGTACGGTGGCGGCGAGCCAGATCCTGCCTTTCTTATCGAACATCGAATTGTGATTGTTGGCGCGCGTGTCCCAGATTTTCTCGTCGCCCCAGTAGGCCGAGGCTTGCAGCGGTTTGACGGTGGCGGCGTGCCCCGGTCCAAGCGATTCCGGCATGGCCGGATCGCGCACCGGCATCTTGAAGAACGATACCTTGTTGGTCTTCGGATCCAGGATCGGCATGTTGTCGGTCGAATATTCCGGCGAGCCGTACAACGGCCCGTCGGCATTGACGCTAGGGTTTCGCCGGTCCGAAGCGATCAGGTCATGCAGATAATGTTTCTCGGTGCTCCATTCCCAGGAGCTGATGACGATGTTGCGCTCGACGCCCTGCGGCCGCGGCGGCTTGCTCTTCGGCAGCTCGCCCTTGGCAATGCGGTCGGTCCAGTCGGCGAAATACTTGTGCGGTGCACCGCCGAACTGCCCGGCGATCCGGTTTGTCATCTGTTCGCCGGACTGCCCTGACTGAATTCGGCGCATCCAGGCTTCTTCGCCAGACTTGAATTGACCGAGCGCTGTCGGGATCGTCCGCGTCGATTCCTGACCAAGCTGATGACAACCGATGCAGTCGACATTGTTCATCTGCCGCAGCCAGTCGTTCTGCGTAACCTTCTCAGGAATGCCGCCCTTGCCACCGAACTCGCTGGCGGGCGGAATCTTCAGCATCGAATACCAATAGATCGCCGGATAGTATTTCGCCGCGGCAGCCTCG
>JACQDO010000510.1 GCA_016201085.1 Hyphomicrobiales bacterium
AGGTGCGACGGTTCTTCGAGGAACGTGTCCGCCAACTGTGGGAGACGGGGTTTTCAGATTGAGGGCGGCCGCCGGCGCAGTCGCAAAGACGTGTCCGCATCGAAGCGGGCGATCGTCCATGTTCACAATCTCGGCGCAGCGCATGTCATTGCAAAAAACGGCACGGCCAAGCAGAAGCAACGCCTGCTTCCGGCGCTGGCCTCCGGCGAAAAAATCGGCGCCTTCATGATTACCGAGCCCCAGGCTGGCTCTGAAACATCGGCACTTCGAACCTCGGCGCGCCGCGACGGCGACGATTTCGTGATCAACGGGACCAAGCAGTTCATCTCAAACGGCAGCGAGGCCGGCGTTGCAATCATCGTCGCACGCACCAATCCAGACGCCGGCAAGCGCGGCTTCACTACGTTCCTAGTCGAGCCGCCTGCCAAAGGTTACGTCGTCAGTCGCGTCGAGGAGAAACTCGGGCAGCGGACCGCGCATACCGCCCAGATCCAGCTTGAGGAGCTCCGCGTTCCCAAGGAAAACATCCTCGGCACGCTCGATGGCGGCTACGGCATCATGATGTCAGGTCTTTCCGACGGGCGTATCGCCGTCGCGGCGCAGGCAGTCGGCATTGCGCAGGCGGCTCTCGAAGCAGCCGTACGGTATGCGCGTGAACGTGAGGTCGCAGGAAAGCCGATCATGGAGTTGCAGGGCGTCAGCTTCGCTCTCGCCGACATGGCGGCGCAGGTCGATATCGCCCGACAGTACTACATTTATGCTGCGCGCTTGCTCGAGGCCGGCCTGCCCTGCATGAAGGAAGCTGCCATCGCGAAGCTATTCGCCAGCGAAATGGCCGAGAAAGTGTGCTCCGAGGCGCTGCAGATTCATGGTGGATACGGCTATCTGCGGGATTTCCCGGTGGAGCGTTACTGTCGCGATGTCCGTGTCTGCAAGATCTACGAGGGCACCAGCAACATCCAGAAACTCATCATCGCCCGCAATCTTTGACTTGCGATGGGTATTCGCGTTGATAAAAGGTGTGCGAATCAACTCAATTGTGCCGGGATTAGCGCTGCTGTTCTCGCAATGAAATTCTAGGAGTGGTGGTGTCTGGCCGTGACCGTCAGCTTGCCGCGTGGAACGACACCGTTCAGACCCGCGACCAGCAATTCAATCTGAAGCGAACCGCCTTGCTGAAAGAGGCGGCGCGCGCATTCAGCTCGCAAGGATATCAGGCGACGTCTCTCGACGATGTCGCCAAGACGCTCGGAGTGACCAAGCCCGCGCTCTATTATTACATCAAGAACAAGCAGGAAATCCTGTTCGAGTGCCATATGCTGTCGCAGGATCTCGGCGATCGCGCGTTCGAGCACGCGTACAAGACCGGCAGGAACGGCCGTGAAATCCTGCTTTCGTTTGCGAAGGAATTCATCGAGTCGCACAACAGCGAGATCGGCGATTGCGCCGTCCTCGTCGAATTCCAGGCGCTCGATCCCGCCAACCGCAAGATCGTCGCCGCGCGCCGTGACAAGGCGCAGCATCAGATGCAGGCGATTATCGAGAAGGGCATGGCCGACGGCAGCATACGGCAGGTCGATCCAAAATTGACCGTGTTTTTCTTCATGGGTGCGGTCAACTGGATGGCGCGGTGGTTCGATAAGGACGGACCGAAAAGCGGCGCGGAGATCGCGAAGGTTTTTACAGACCTTCTCGACCACGCCGTTTCGCCCTAGCCTAAGAGCGTATCCCGCGATTGCTGGATATTGCGTATATCCGTGGGATCGGCCCCCACCTTGAGCCGTTAAGGCAAAAGCGGATGAGAGCCGTCCCGCGAGCTATTGACTGCCGACTGAAGCGAACCTGCGCGCGGCCCGTTGCTGGCTTGCTGCGCGCGCCGCATCGTAATCATGCGTCATGCGGTCGATCACGCCCGCAGCCGGCGCGACACGCTCGACATCGCCAACGCCCTGCCCCGCGCTCCAGATATCCCGCCATGCCTTCAGCGTCTCGATCTCCTTCAGGAGATTGAAACCGTCATGCTTCGGCTCCGGCCTGAAGCCGCTGCGTTCGAGGCTTTTGCGGAGCATGTTGGCGGGTATGCCAGTGACTTCGGCCGTCAGCTGAATGTCGTCGGCGTTGCTCTCGATCAGCATTTGCCGGTAATCATCCGCCGCCATGCTCTCCGTCGCCGCGATAAAGGGCGTACCGACATAGGCGAAGTCGGCGCCGAGCTCTTCCGCAACATGGATCAGGTGGCCGTTCGAGATCGCCCCGGCGAGAACAAGGGGCCCGGAGAAGAATTTACGAACGGCGGTGACGAATGCGAAGGGGTTGAGCCAACCGGTGTTGCCGCCGGAGCCGCCACACAACAAAATCAGACCATCAACGCCGGTTTCCGCCGCGCGTTGGGCGTGTTTGAGCGAGGCGACGTCGGAGAAAACCAAGCCGCCGTAGCTCTTTACCGCGGCAACAACACGACCCGGATTTCCGACGCTGGCGATCACCAGCGGCGACTTGTGTTTGACGACCAGATCGACGTCTTCCGCCAGCCTGGTGTTGGTTGGATGGACGATCAGGTTCGCCGCATAGGGAGCCGCGTCCAGCTGCAACTCGGCCGTGATCCTCGCGAGCCATTGATCCAGGATTGCCGTCGACCGCGCATTAAGGGTCGGAAACGAGCCCGCGACGCCGGCCTGGGAACAAGCGATGACAAGGTCGGGACCCGATACGAGAAACATCGGCCCAACCAGAACGGGCAATTTGAACTGGGTACGGAGTTGCACAGCAAGATTGGGGTCGCCCAGCATTCGTTCACGCCGTGAATTGGTCACATGAAAAGCGTCAAAAATCTATTTGACTTACAAGTAAATATTATGCCTGATTGGTCATAACGCAAGAAAAATAACGACGCGCGTGCTTTGAACGACTGCGCGACTACGGAGGAGACATGAGCGCCGAAGCGGCGACCCACGCGGAGCCCAACGTGAGCGGCATGCGGCCGATTCTGACCGCGGACCGCTTGCGAATGTCGTTCGGCGGCGTCGTTGCCCTGAATGAAGTCTCGATCGAGATCAGGCGCGACGAGTTGATCGCAATCATCGGTCCCAATGGCGCCGGCAAAACCTCGCTGATGAACTGCATGAGCGGCTTCTATCGCCCGCAACAAGGCGACATCGTCTTCGGTGGCGAGCAGATTGTCGGCCGAAGCGTTCATCAAATCGCGCGATCCGGGTTGGCGCGGACATTTCAGGGAACGCACATCTTTCCCGGCATGACCGTCATCGAGAATATCTTGATCGGACGGCACATGCATATGCGCAGCTCGATCTTGCAGGCCTTCGTGCATTTTCACTTGGCCCAAAACGAGGAAGCGCAGCACCGCGAGGTCGTCGAGGAAGTCATTGAATTGCTGGAAATCGAATCGATCCGCCATCAGCCGGTCGGAACACTTGGATATGGCTTGCGCAAGCGTGTCGACCTCGGCCGCGCGCTCGCGCAGGAACCGAAAATTCTGCTGATGGACGAGCCGATGGCCGGGATGAACAACGAGGAAAAGGAAGACCTCGCCCGTTTCATTCTCGACGTACGTGAGGCGCGCGGCATCCCGGTAGTGCTCGTCGAGCACGATATGGGTGTGGTCATGGATCTCGCGGACCGCATCTACGTGCTGGATTTCGGGAAGATGATCGCGACCGGATCGCCGGCGCAGATCCAGCGCGATCCTTTGGTCATGAAGGCTTACCTGGGCGAAAAATGACCTCAGCCGCCACACCAATGAAAACATTGCCGCAGGCATTCGTCGACCGGGCCACGGCGGAGCCCGACCGGCTAATCGCGCGTCACAAGTATCGGGGCATCTGGCGTGAGTTCCGTTACGGTGACGTGCTCGAGCGCGTCCGCAACCTGGCGGTTGGATTGCAATCGATGTCGTTTGCGCGCGGCGAGACGGTTGCCATCATCGGCGAAAACGAGCCCGAGAATTTCTGGGTCGAATTGGCCGTGCTCTCGCTCGGCGGCAAGGTCGTCTCGCTCTACCCCGACCTCACTGTCGGTGAAATCGAATATCTGCTGAACGACAGTCAGGCGGTTTACTTCGTGGGCCAGGATCAGGAGCAGATCGACAAGGGCCTCGCGGTACTCGGCAGCGTCCCGACACTGCGCCGGCTGATCTACTGGGATGATACCGGCATGTGGTCTTACCGGCAGCCGAGCCTCATGAAGCTCCAGCAAATGGAAGACGAGGGACGCAAACGCAACGCTGCCGAGCCGGGGTTGTTCGATAGCCTTGTTGAATTTGGCCAGCCAGACGACATCGCCATCCTGTCCTACACATCCGGCACGACAGGGCGTCCCAAAGGCGTCGTCATCACGCACCGGTATCTGATCGACAACGCGCATCGATTGGTGAAGGGCACCGACCTG
>JACQDO010000060.1 GCA_016201085.1 Hyphomicrobiales bacterium
CGTTTCCCAACAGGCGCAGTGTCGGGACACGCTCGAGAAGAGCTACGTCATCATCGATCGACATTCAGGACCGGAGCTCAAGGGACACGCGGTTTTACGACGAATCGCGCCTCCTTCAAGCGTATCACGGCACCAGCTTGTAGCCGCCGGCTTCCGTCACCAGAATCGAAGGCTGCGCGGCATCCTTCTCCACCTTCTGCCGCAGCCGGTAGATGTGCGTCTCCAGCGTGTGGGTGGTGACGCCGGAATTATAGCCCCACACCTCTTGCAAAAGCGTCTCGCGCGACACCGGCTTCTGCCCGGCGCGATAGAGATAGCGCAGGATGGCGGTTTCCTTCTCGGTCAGCCGCACCTTGCTGCCCTTGGGGCTGAGCAGGATCTTGGAGCTCGGGCGGAACGTGTAGGGCCCGATGGTGAAGACCGCGTCCTCGCTTGCCTCGTGCTGGCGCAATTGCGCGCGGATGCGCGCCAGCAGCACGGCGAAGCGGAACGGCTTGGTGACGTAATCGTTGGCGCCGGATTCCAGACCCAGGATGGTATCGCTGTCGGTGTCGTGGCCGGTCAGCATGATGATCGGCGACTTGAAGCCGTTCTTGCGCAGGATACGCACGGCTTCGCGGCCGTCGACATCGGGCAAGCCGACATCCATGATCACCAGGTCGATCTGGCCGCCTTTGGCGGCCTGTACCGCCTTGGTGCCGTTGTCGACCGCGGTCGCCTCGAACTCCTCGTGCAGCGCCAATTGCTCGACCAGCGCCTCGCGCAGCTCGTCGTCGTCATCCACGATCAGGATGGTCCGCCTATTGGGCATTGCGTAATGGCCCCTGTGATGCGCTCACTCCTGCACCTCGCGAAGTAGAGCATTCGGCGCTAAAAGAGCAAGCGCGAACTGGTATTTAGACCGGCCGCCCGCGACCGGCAAGGAATTGACGGACGATGCATAAACGGACGTTGTCCCGCATCACGGTACGCCGCAAACCGGGCAATTCGACGCGCGGCTGGCTTATGGCCGGGCCGCTTGCGCTGCCGGTCGCGCTCGGCCGCGGTGGCATAAAGGCCAATAAGCGCGAAGGCGACGGCGGCACGCCGCGCGGCACCTTCCGGGCAAAGCGGCTGTGGTGGCGTGCCGAACGGCATGCGCGACCGGCGACCCAATTGCCGGCGCGACGCATCAAGCCGGACGATGGCTGGTGCGAGGACCCCGCCGACCGGCGCTACAACCGGCCGGTCAAGCGGCTGGCGGGCAGCACCGCCGACCGGCTGGCGCGCCAGGACCATCTCTACGACTTTGTCGTGGAAATCGATCACAACACGCGGCCGCGCATCGCCGGCCGCGGCAGCGCGGTGTTCATCCACGTGGCGCGGCCGCATTTCGCGCCGACCGCCGGCTGCGTCGCGCTCGACATCGGCTCGCTGCGCCGGCTGCTGGCACGCCTCGGTCATGGAACCCGAATCGTGGTTGAGTAATCGTTACCGGCCATCTCGTTATTCCCCGGCGCGCTTCATGCGCTTGCCGAAATCCAGATACGAATCGAGTGTTTTTTGTTTGCGGCTTCCGCATCCGGCGCAGCCCCGCTACGCCAGAAATTTTTAAGCATAAGCGCGCGTTACTATGACGCTCATTGTCGCATTAATGTCGTTGAATATGTTCCATGTTAATTTTCCCGATAGCGCGGCGGCAATTTAAAACCAATACGCGTCGGGGCGATCATGGATACACCACTAGCACGTGACCCACGTATGACGGCGCAGCCGATCTCGATCGGCCGCGTGGTGGGCATCAACGGCTCGCAGGCCACCGTCGAGCTCAACGCCCGCCCGATCGGCAGCGAAAATCCGACGGTCGGAAAATTCATGGCCCTGACCACGGGCAAGTCCGTCATCATCGGACTGGTCACCGAGGTCGGCGAGCAATCCATCGCGGTGATGTCCGGCCCGGCGAATTTCCGCAAGGTCGCGCGGCTCGATCTGATCGGCGAAATTCTCAAAGGCGAGGCGGGTGTGGCGCGCTTCCAGCGCGGCGTCACGGATTATCCCAATATCGGCGACGGCGCGCTGATGCTCACCGATAACGAGCTGCGGCTGGTCTATGGCAGCGCCAACGCCGACCGCGCGCACATCGGCAACCTGCAACAGAACTCCGAGATCCATGTCCACATCGACATCGACCATCTGGTGAGCCGCCACTTCGCCATCCTCGGCGCCACCGGCGTTGGCAAGTCGAGCGGCGTCGCCATCATCCTGCAGAAGATCCTGGAGACGCGGCCGAACCTGCGCATCTTCCTGGTCGATCCGCACAACGAATACAGCCGCTGCTTCGGCGATAAAGCCAACGTGCTCAACCCGCGCAATCTGCGGCTGCCGTTCTGGCTGTTCAATTTCGAGGAGACCGTCGACGCCTTCTTCGCCGGCCGCCCCGGCGTCGACGAGGAAGTCGAGATTCTCTCGGAAGTCATTCCAATGGCCAAGGCGGCCTATCTGCAATATCGCGCCGGCAACGACCGCCTGCTCGCCAAGAAACGCGATCCGCGCGATACCGGCTTCACCGCCGACACGCCGGTGCCCTACCGCATCGAGGACCTGATCAACCTGCTCGACGAGCGCATGGGCAAGCTGGAGAACCGCTCCTCGCGCATGGTCTACCACAAGCTGATCGGCCGCATTCAGACCTTCCGCAATCACCCGCGCTACGCCTTCATGTTCGAGAACGCCAACATCGGCGGCGACACCATGGCGGAAATCCTCGGCGCGCTGTTCCGGCTGCCGCCGGACGGCAAGCCGATGACAATCATGCAGCTCGCCGGCTTCCCGGCCGAGGTGGTTGACTCGGTGGTGTCGGTGCTGTGCCGCATGGCCTTCGACTTCGGCCTGTGGAGCGACGGCGTGGCGCCGCTGCTGTTCGTCTGCGAGGAGGCGCACCGCTACGCGCCGGCCGACAAGCTGATCGGCTTCGGGCCGACGCGACGCGCGCTCTCGCGCATCGCCAAAGAGGGCCGCAAATACGGCGTGTTCCTCGGGCTGGTGACGCAGCGGCCGGCCGAAATCGACCCCACCATCATCTCGCAGTGCTCCACCCTCTTTGTGATGCGGTTGTCGAACGACCGCGACCAGGCGCTGATCAGCTCGGCGGTGTCGGACGCGGCGGCAAACCTGCTCTCCTTTATTCCGTCGCTCGGCACGCGCGAAGTGTTCACCTTCGGCTCCGGCGTGGCGCTGCCGACGCGCATGCGCTTCCAGGAATTGCCGGCTGCGCTGCGGCCGAACAGCGAGGCTTCCGGCAATACCAAATCCGATGCCGGCAGCCATATAAGCCGCGATCTGCTCACCTCGGTGATCGAGCGCTGGCGCAGCGCCACCATGAGCCATCGCATGAGCGACGACGAGTACGCCGATTACGGCGAGGCGCCGGTCCTGCAACCGGCGCCGGCGCCCATGCAGGCGCCGTCGATACAGCCGGCACCGCCAAGCCCGCTGCGCTCCAGCCTGCTGAAGAAGCCGCTCGATGCCGGCTCGTTCGGCAATGCGCCCGGCAACCCGCCGGGTTTTCCGTCGAAGTTCCGGTAGTTCTTCAGCGCGTCCGCGTTTTCACTTCCCCTTGCGGGAGAGGGGAAGAGCGAATGTCGCAAGCGCGCCGGCTACGTCGGATTATCCAAACTGAACGTCTCCGAGCGGTCGTCGTAGGCGAAGGCCTCGGCGAAACGCGCCCAGCCGATCACCGCCCGCAAGCTGCGCTCGGCCGGCTTGGCGGTCATGTGGTCCTCGAGCTCGTCGAGGAAGCGGCGCTTGGGTGCCTCGTGATTGGCGCGCTCCTGCAGTACGCGCCGGATATGATTGGCGAGCGGAACGTGGTCCATGAGCTGACGCTGGAACAGCTTCTTGCGATCGTCGACGCCGGCTTCGGCGAACTGCTTGCCGGCCTCGGTCAAGCGGATATCGCCGCCTTCGATCTCGGCCAGGCGCAGCAGTTGCAGCGTCTCGGCGACCGGGAACAGATCGTCCACCTCCATCTGCAAGGCGCTGGCGATCACCGGCAGATCGGCCTGGCCGTTGTAAGGCGCGCCGGCCACTGCCTCGATCAGGCCGGACAGCAAATTGGCGGACACCGGCGGCAGAATGATATCGATGCCCATGCCGGCGACGCGCTCCGGCGTAATGCGCGGCGGCGACGCGGCCGGCCGCGCCGTCATGGCCACGTAGATGCGTTCCACCAATTCACGGAAATTGCCCTCCAGCCGATTGCGCGGCTGCGGCAGCTCGACCTTGATCTCCTCGATGATATGGCCGGGGCTTTTCGAGAACACCAGGATGCGGTCGCACATCAGCACCGCTTCCTCGATATTATGCGTCACCAGGAGCACGCCCTTGATCGGCAGCTTGCCCTCGCTCCACAGATCGAGGAAGTCGGTGCGCAGCGTTTCGGCGGTCAACACGTCGA
>JACQDO010000511.1 GCA_016201085.1 Hyphomicrobiales bacterium
GGCGGTCGGCCGTTTTAAGGGTACGCCCTCATCCATCAGCGCCAGCGAGGAGCCGCATACGGTGGCCATCGACGAGGAGCCGTTCGACTCGGTGATCTCCGAGACCAGGCGGATGGTGTAGGGGAACTCCTCCGCCTTCGGCAGCAGCGGATGCAGCGCGCGCCAGGCGAGCTTGCCGTGGCCGATCTCGCGCCGCTTGGTGCCGCCCATGCGGCCGGTCTCGCCGACCGAGAACGGCGGGAAATTGTAGTGCAGCAGGAAGGTCTCTTTGTAGGTGCCCTGCAGCGCGTCGATATATTGCTCGTCCTCGCCGGTGCCGAGCGTCGCCACCACCAGCGCCTGGGTCTCGCCGCGGGTGAACAGGGCCGAACCATGTGCGCGCGGCAGCACGCCGACTTCCGCCACGATCTGCCGCACGGTCTTGAGGTCGCGGCCGTCGATGCGCTTGCTGGTGTCGAGAATGTTCCAGCGCACGATCTTGGCTTCCAGTTCCTTGAACACGCCTCCGATCCGCAGCTTGGTGTAGTTCGGATTGTCCACGCCGCCGGGGAAATAGTGTTCCATCACCTTGGCCTTGGCGGCGGCGACGGCAGCCTGGCGCTCCTGCTTGGCCGGGATGGCGTAGGCCGCGCGCAATTCCTTCTCGGCGACGCCGAGCATTTCCTTCAGCAGCGCCGAATCGTCGGCGACCTCGTGATCGCGCGGCTCCTTCGCCGCCTTTTCCGCCAGCTTGATGATGGCTTCGATCACCGGCTGGAAATGGCGGTGGCCGAACATGACCGCACCCAGCATCACGTCTTCGTTGAGTTCCTTGGCTTCCGATTCGACCATCAGCACGGCGTCGGCGGTGCCGGCGACCACCAGATCGAGCTGGCTCTCGGCCATCTCGTCGAGCGTCGGATTGAGCACGTATTCGTTGTTGACGAAGCCGACGCGGGCGGCGCCGATCGGGCCCATGAAGGGGGCGCCCGACAGCGTCAGCGCCGCCGAGGCCGCGACCAACGCCACGATATCGGGATCGTTCTCCAGATCGTGCGACAGCGTGGTGACGATGATCTGCGTCTCGCAGCGCCAGCCGTCGGCGAACAGCGGACGGATGGGACGATCGATCAGGCGGGAAACCAGCGTTTCTTTTTCGGTCGGCCGGCCTTCGCGCTTGAAATAGCCGCCGGGAATGCGGCCCGCGGCGTAGAATTTCTCCTGGTAGTCGACGGTGAGCGGCAGGAAGTCGACGCCTTCGCGCGGCGTCTTGGCCGCCACCGCGGTGGCGAGCACGGTGGTCTCGCCGTAGGTGGCGAGCACGGCGCCATCGGCCTGGCGTGCCATACGGCCGGTCTCGAGGGTGAGCTTGCGCCCACCCCAATCGAGTTCAACTCGATGCATATCGAACATTGTGTTTTTCTCTCATGGTTTTCGGGCAGTCCCGAAAGCCATGAGCAAGACGGCGAGAAGCTGTCGCGCGCGACCCGTGACGCGGGATGCGAACAGCGTCTGGCGATCCTGCCATGGCGTCCGGAACCTACCTTGTTGCAAGAGGCGAACCTTTTCGACTCTTGCTTGTCGCCGGCAGCGCCTATCGCTGCCGGACTCAAATTGGCGAATGCGCTTTCGCATTCGCTTCACGCGAAACACGCAGGGACGCGTCCACGCGTCCCTGCGCGGGACCAAAATTATCGGCGGATGCCGAGCTTCTCGATCAAAGTCTTGTAGCCAGCCTCGTTGCTCCGCCGCAGATAATCGAGCAGCGTACGGCGCTGGCTCACCATCTTGAGCAGTCCACGACGGGAATGGTTATCCTTGACGTGGGTCTTGAAATGCTCGGTGAGATTGTTGATGCGCTCGGACAGGATCGCCACTTGCACTTCCGGCGATCCGGTATCTCCGGCCTTTGTCGCATAGGTCTTGATTACTTCGGCCTTGCGGCCGGTGGTCACCGACATCGGTCATCCTTTCTTAGGCGGCCGCGCTCTGCCCAACAGGCCGGCCAGGTTAAACACGCGCTTGGGGACGATTTCACCGTGATCCAGATCGGCCAGGGCCAGGAGTTGGCCCGAAACCGTCACATAGACCGGCCCACGGAAATTGGGTGCGTCCCGTCCGCGCAACAATACGGCTTGGCCCCTTGTGAGCCTTGCCGCATCCGCCCGACTGACGGCCAGCGCCGGGATGTCGTCCAGCGCGGTTTCAACGGACAGGAGGGCGTCGGCGAGGCTAGCCTCGCCGGACGCGGCTCTATGGCATATAGCCTCCAGTTGTTCCAGCGAAATCATGGTTTCTTCGACGAACGGACCGACCGCCGTGCGCCGCAGGGCGCAAACATGGCCAAAACAGCCAAATGACCGCCCCAGGTCGCGGGCGATCGAGCGCACATAGGTGCCCTTGCCGCATTCGGCCTCCAGGACCGCGTGATCGGGGTCGGGGACCTCGACCAGCTCCAGCCGGCGGATTTCGACCGGGCGGGCCGCCAGTTCCACGCTGGCGCCATCGCGGGCCAGGTCATAGGCCCGCTCGCCCTCGATCTTGATGGCCGAATAGCGCGGCGGCACCTGCTGGATGGTGCCGATAAAGGCCGGCAGCGCCGCCCGGATCGCCTCGGGCGACGGCCGCAGTTCGCTGGTGGCGATGACGCGGCCCTCGGCGTCGTCGGTATCCCGCTCCTCGCCCCAGCGCACGGTGAAGCGGTAGAGCTTGCGCCCGTCCATGACGAAGGGGACGGTCTTGGTGGCTTCGCCCAGCCCGATCGGCAGGCAGCCGGAGGCGAGCGGATCGAGCGTGCCGGCGTGCCCCGCCCGCTTGGCGGTGAACAGCCGCTTGATGACGCTGACCGCATGGGTCGAGGTCATGCCGACCGGCTTGTCGAGCACGACCCAGCCGTGCACGTCGCGCTTGTCGCGACGGAATTGCTTTCTTTGTTTCTCCCTCCCCCCTTGTGGGGGAGGGTTGGGGAGGGGGGTCAGCGTTGTGTTTGCATCGCTGTTCGACCCCCCACCCGGATCGCTTCGCGATCCGACCTCCCCCACA
>JACQDO010000501.1 GCA_016201085.1 Hyphomicrobiales bacterium
CTGCCGCAGCGCAAGGTGCGCTACTACGAGGCGCTGTCGCGGCTGCGTACCGAGGAAGGCGACATTATCCCGGCCGGCGACTTCATCGACTATGCCGAAGCTGTCGGCCTGATGCCGAAGATCGACAATCTGCTGGTGTTCCGCTGCGTGCAGGTGACGCGCCGTCTGCAAATGAAGAGCCGCGACGTTGGGGTGTTCTGCAATATCAGCGCCTCGACGCTGACCGACGCGGTCGGCTTCACGCAGTTCCTCGATTTCATGGATGCCAATCGTGCGATCAGCAACGCGCTGATGTTCGAATTCACGCAGGCCGCCTATCGCAATTTCGGACCGCTCGAATATGAAGGTCTGGCGGCGCTGGCGGAGCGCGGCTTCCGCTTCTCCATGGACCATGTCACCGATCTGCGCATGGAGCCGAAGGAACTGGCCGGCCGTTCGTTCCGCTTCCTCAAGGTACCGGCGACGCTGCTGCTTGATCCAAAGGGCAATACGCAGAGCGACATCCATCCGGAGGATCTCGCCGACCTGCTGGCGCGCTCCGGCATCGATCTGATCGCCGAGCGTATCGAAAGCGAACCTACTGTGCTCGACCTGCTCGACTACGATGTCCGCTTCGGTCAAGGCTTCCTGTTCTCGCCGCCGCGGCCGGTGCGGGCGGAGGCGCTGCAAGGCTCGGTTGCCGAAGGCGATAAGTCGTTGGCGGGCGACGGCCAAGGCGTTTTGGCGGCGGCCGACCTGCCGACCGGCTGACTTTTCCTTTCCCCGATATGATGCGATATGTTTTTGCCGTCATTCCGGGGCGCGCGAAGCGCGAACCCGGAATCCAGAAACTGGCTCAGAGATTGCGTCTGGATTCCGGGTCCGGCGCAAAAGCTCCGTCCCGGAATGACGACAAGAGAGTTTCCATGACCCCCGCCCTGCCGCCGCTTATCCCGCATTTCTCCACCCTGGCGCCCGATTACGACGTGCTGCTGAGCGACGTCTGGGGCGTGGTGCATAATGGGGTCGCGGCCTTTCCGGCGGCCTGCGATACGCTGATGCGCGCGCGCGCGCGCGGCGCCGCAGTCGTGTTCATCACCAATGCGCCGCGCCAGAGCGAGGTGGTGGCGCGCCAGCTCGACAAGCTGCATGTCCCGCGCGAGGCTTATGACGCCATCGTCTCGTCCGGCGACGTCACCCGCAATGCGCTGGCCCAGCATGCCGGGCAGAGCATGTTCCACATCGGGCCGGAGCGCGACCGTTCGATCTACAGCGGGCTCAATCTGCGCTTCGCGCCGATCGAGCAGGCCGACTTCGTGATCTGCTCCGGCCTCGACGACGACGACAGCGAGACGCCGGAGGATTATCGCGACCGCTTGGAAATCATGCTCAAGCGCAAGCTGTTCATGGTGTGCGGCAATCCCGACGTGGTGGTCGAGCGCGGCGACCGGCTGGTCTACTGCGCCGGCTCCATCGCCGATCTGTACGCCACGCTGGGCGGCGAGGTGCTCTATGCCGGCAAGCCCTATCGGCCGATCTACGACCTGGCCTTGGCCAAGGCGGAAGCGGCCAGCGGCCGCAAGGTGCCGCTCAAGCGCGTTTTGGCGATCGGCGATTCGGTGCGCACCGACCTGAAAGGCGCGCGCACCGCCGGCATCGATTTTCTGTTCGTCACTTCCGGCATTCACGCCGAGGAGCTGGGCGGGCGCGAGCGGCCCGACGCCAAGGCGCTAACGGCTACGTTCACCGCCGCCGGCGAGATGCCGAAGGCGGTGATGCAGCAGTTGGTGTGGTGAATTTCTTTCTTACCCTCTCCCCTTGTGGGAGAGGGTGCCGAGCGAACGGCAGTGAGCGAGGCGGGTGAGGGGTCAGTGCTTAACGTAGAGTCCGGACCCCTCACCCGGCTCGCGCTTCGCTAACGCTCCGCGCGACCCACCCTCTCCCGCAAGGGGAGAGGGAAGAAAGTATGCCGCGCATTCGCTATTTCGCTGGAAAACTTACGCCGCCGGCGCCTGGGCGTCGGGGAACACGGCGTCGATCTTGCTCTTGAGCGTCTGCGCGTTGAACGGTTTGACGATGTAGTTCGACACGCCGGCCTTCTTGGCCGCGATCACGTTCTCGGTCTTGGATTCGGCCGTCACCATGATGAACGGCGTGGTGGACAGGCCGGGATCGGAGCGCACCTGCTTCAACAGGTCGTAGCCGGTCATCGGCTCCATGTTCCAGTCGGAAATGACCAGGCCGTATTGGCGCTCGCGCATCTTGGCGAGCGCGGCCGAACCGTCGCTGGCGTCGTCGATATCTGCGAAGCCGAGCTGCTTGAGCAGATTACGGATGATGCGGACCATGGTGTTGTAATCGTCCACGATCAGGACCGGCATCGACAGATCGACAGCCATGACGCATCGCGCCCTTAAAGGCGCCCCCCTAGAGTGGTGGAACCTAGCAACGGCGCTTGAATAACCGGTTAATTTGAAAGTTTGTTAACGGCGCGGTAACCGTAGGCGTGTCCGTAAGGTTTCCAAGACCCAAATGTGTCCAGTTGTGATCGATATCGCCTGCCACCGCCCGGCCGCCGCATGAACACCCCGAATAAGCCCGCGAAAGCCTTCCATGTTGCGCGCGACAGCGCGCAAACGCTCGATATCGGGCCGTTGCAGGGGGCCGTGCTGGCGATCGGCAATTTCGACGGCGTGCACCGCGGCCACCGCGCGGTGATCGGCGCCGCGCTCAAGCGCGCCCGCACGCTCAAGCGCAAGGCGGCGGCCTTGACCTTCGCACCGCACCCGCGGCTGTTCCTGCGGCCGCAGGACCCGCTGTTCCAGCTCTCGAGCGAACGCAACAAGCTGCGCCTGCTGGCGGCGACCGGGCTGGACGGCGCCGTGATCATGACCTTCGATGCCAGCCTCGCCGCCACCCCGGCGGCCGATTTCATCGAGCGCATCCTGGTCGAACGTTTCGGCGTCGGCGGTGCGGCGATCGGCTTCGACTTCCATTTCGGGCATAACCGCGGCGGCTCGCCCGCCTATCTGGCGGAGCAGGGCCAGCGGCTCGGTTTCGCGGTCGACATCGTGGCGCCGCTGGAGGACGAGGGCCGCCCGGTATCCTCCGGCGCGGTGCGCGCGGCGTTGAGCCAAGGCAAGGTGGTGGAAGCGGCCGAACTGCTCGGCGCGCCCTGGTTCGTAACGGCCGAGGTGATCCAAGGCGCCAAGCGCGGGCGTGAGCTCGGCTTTCCCACCGCCAATCTCAGGCTCGACGAATCCTGCGCCCTCAAGCACGGCATCTATGCGGTGCGCGTCGGCATCGGCGACATGCGCTATGACGGCGTCGCCAATTTCGGCCGCCGCCCGACCTTCGACAACGGCGCGCCGCTGCTCGAAGTGTTCCTGTTCGACTTCGACGGCGACCTCTACGGCCAGACTATCGACGTCGCGCTGGTCGGCTGGATCCGCCACGAGCAGAAGTTCGAGAAGGTCGAGACCCTCAAGCGCCAGATGATGGCCGACGCCGCGCAGACGCGCGACGCGCTCAAGCGCGCCGGCAAGGCGTTCCCCAAGCTGGGCGAGCTCGAAAGCGCCTGAAAAGGTAGCCTTTGCGGGCGCGCGCCTGCCTGCTACATAGCCCGCCATGACGAAGCCCGAGCGCGATTATTCCGAGACCCTGTTCCTGCCGCAGACGGATTTCCCGATGCGCGCCGGCCTGCCGCAGAAGGAGCCGGAGCTGCTGGCGCGCTGGCAGAAGGCCGGGCTCTACCAGCAG
>JACQDO010000502.1 GCA_016201085.1 Hyphomicrobiales bacterium
TGCACGTGGATGCGCGCCACGACGGGCGCGGCAATCCCTACTACTGGATCGCGTTCGCGCGCGGCCACAAGCCGACCGGCGCCAGCGGCACCGATCTCTACGCGCTGGCGGACAACCGCATCGCGGTGACGCCGCTGCGCCTCGATTTGACCGACGAGCCCTACATGACCAAGCTCGCGGCGCTGTTTAAGTAAAGCGGAGCTTGGACTAGAATCTGCCAGCCACAGCGACGCCGTTCGCGCTCTTCCCCTCTCCCTCAAGGGGAGAGGGAAGAGAGTTCTTGGCGCCGCTTCAATCCGATTCGAGCGAATGCTCGGGGGAGAGAGCAGTGCCCGAACCGCCGATCGACGATGACGAGAGCGTCGAGCGCATGGGGTTCCTGCTGACGCTGCGGCGGCGCGGCATCAGCGACCAGGCGGTGCTGCGCGCCATGGACGAGGTGCCGCGCGAGCGCTTCGTCGACGGCGATTTCTCCGACATGGCCTATGCCGACCGGGCGCTGCCGATCGCCTGCGGGCAGACCATCAGCCAGCCTTATGTCGTGGCCTATATGACCGAGCGTCTGGCGTTACGTCCGCACCATCGCGTGCTGGAGGTGGGCACCGGCTCGGGCTACCAGGCCGCCGTGCTGTCGCGGCTGGCGCGCGAGGTGGTGAGCGTCGAGCGCTATCGCACCCTGGCCGAACAGGCGCGCGAGCGCTTGCAGGCGCTCGGCTATAACAATGTCGAGGTCGTGGTCGGCGACGGCCTGGCCGGGGTGCCGGCGCGCGCGCCCTACGACCGCATCATCGTCACCGCCGCAGCCGAGCAGGTGCCGGCGGCGCTCCTCGACCAGTTGGCCGACAACGGCGTGATGGTGCTGCCGCTCGGGCCGCACAACGGCGCGCAGCACATCATCAAGCTTACCAAATCGTCAACGGGCGTGACGCGGGAAAACCTGATCGGGGTGCGTTTCGTGCCGCTTTTGCCGGGGCAGGCGCAGGAATTGTGATTTTTGGATCTGCGCCATAGTGACATTTTTGTCGGCCGTGCGCACGCATAGCAACCATCCGCTAATTCTTAAAAGCTTATTTACTCGTGACTGGTTTATTTCGAAGACAATCTATCTTGCGTATGAGTGAGTAACCACATGCCGCGTACCAACGTGCCGTCGTGCTCGCGTGCAAGTTCTCGTCCTTGGGCGAGGGGTGCTGTCCTCGCCCTCATCGGAGTCGCCGCCGCCGGCTGTTCGGATAGCGCGCGCTTCGACTCCAATCCATACGCCGCCAACGCGCGTCAAGCTCCTGCGCAGCAGGAGGTGACCGGTTCGGTCAACTCACGCCAGGCCACGAGCGGCCAAGTCTATACGCAGCCGCTGCCGGCGCCGAGCCGGCCGGCGACCGTCGCCGCCGGCGGCGGTGTCGCCAATGGCGCGCAGGGGCTGGGCGCCTACCGGCCGGGTACGCAACAGGCCGACATCACCGGATCGGTGGTGGCGCGCCAAGCGCCGCCGAAACCGACCGGCACCTGGACCTGGGACGGCGGTTCGCCGGTGACCGTCGGCCACGGCGAAACCATCGAGACGATCGCGCACCGGCATCACGTGCCGGTTGCCGTGCTGTTGCAGACCAACGGCTTCACCGGCGCGAGTGCGATCAGGCCGGGCCAGCGCCTGGTCATTCCGCGCTATGTCGTCGGCAGCGCGCCGCAGGCGGTGGTGCCGGCGCCGGTGCGTACGACGGCGCCTGAAATCGTTCATGTCGCCGCGCGCGGCGAAAACCTGGTCAGCATCGCGCGCCATTACGGCGTGACGCTGCCGGCGCTGGCGAAAGCCAACAACATCCAGCCCAATGGCAGGATCAGCACCGGCGACCGGCTGGTGATCCCGGCCGGCGGCCGTCCGCTCGCCGCGCGGCAGACACAGACGCCGGCGCCGCAGATCGCGCAGCCGCGCACGGTACCGGCCGACAACAGGATGGCGAGCGCGACGCAGAATGCGCGCATAGCGACCCAAGCGCCGACCGCCGCCGACACGGTTGTCAAAACCGCGGAGCCGACCGGCGCCATGCCGACCTTCCGCTGGCCGGTGCGCGGCCGGGTGATCGCCGGCTTCGGCGCCAGCCTCAACGGCACGCAGAACGACGGCATCAATCTGGCGGTGCCGGCCGGCACGCCGGTGAAGGCCGCCGACGACGGCGTCGTCGCCTATGCCGGCAACGAGCTCAAGGGCTACGGCAATCTGGTGCTGATCCGCCACTCGAACGGCTACGTCTCGGCCTATGCGCACGCCAGCGAGTTGCTGGTCAAGCGCGGCGATGCCATCAAACGCGGGCAGACGATCGCGCATGCCGGGCAGACCGGCAACGTCAGCTCGCCGCAACTGCACTTCGAGATCCGCAAGGGCTCGACCCCGGTCGATCCGGCCAAGTATCTCGGCGGGGCGTAAGACCGCTATCTAGTGCCAATCACCATTGGTACCTAAACCCCATGGTGACGCTGCTCGACTGGTAATCAGTCTTGAACCGCCCAGGCAGAGTGACGTCGACGGAGTTCGTTTTAATGACGCGCGCTTCCCCGAAAACCGCCAGCGCGCCGTCAGGTGATGCTTGATAGATCGGTATGCCGAAGCCGACGCTGCCCGTGAATCCTGTGCTGGTCGGAGAATCGGTGACCTGAAACGCGCCCGAGGTTCCAGTGAATTGAAGTTTGACCTCGGCAATTCCGGCGCTGGCTGTCACATACGGAAACATGAGCGGCGATCCTGTTGAATTTCCCAGGTTGATCGGAACCTGGACAAGCGCTTCCTGATAGAACGCCCATAGTCTTTTTACGTCGTACATAAATGTAGGCGACGCCGGCTGATTTGCCGTGCTGCCGGACACATTACCGCCCTGCCATCCGAAACGCGGACCGACCGAGAATATCGTTCCCGGGATATCAATTAACAGGCCGGCGTTGATGTCAAAAATCAAGCTTGTGCCATTGACGTCGAACGACGGCGTGACGACGAAAGTTGTCGTCGACCAACCTCCGCCGACGCCAACGCTGACGAACGGGTGCACGCAGTGGTGCGGAGCCTGGGTAACGCCCCGAAAATTATAATCGGACGAAATGGCGCTACAAAACGCCGTGTCCCAGGCAGAAGCGGCCGGCGGTGCTGCGCTGGCACCGGAGGATAATCCGACTATCGCCAACGGTAGTAACGCTGCGGTGGTTGCGAGCTTACGTTTCGTCATCGACCGCAAAAATACTCGTCCGGTCCAACGATCGGTCAAAGAACGCGACATGACGCCCCCCGTGCGACGCTACGATACAAAACGCGAAAGCGGC
This sequence comes from Hyphomicrobiales bacterium, assembly GCA_016201085.1. Lineage (GTDB taxonomy): Bacteria > Pseudomonadota > Alphaproteobacteria > Rhizobiales > Xanthobacteraceae > Pseudolabrys. Next base: position 3,310 of record JACQDO010000502.1, read on the forward strand.
CTTGCCACTCTCAGCGATTGTATTCAACGCCCGAATTGCGTGGTTAGCAATAGGACCCGAGCAGCTCACCACCCATAGGACAAGGTTTATTCGTTGCGGTGCTGGCGGCTTTGGAATAAAGCCCTAATCCTTCAGCATCACGCCCAGCCGTCCCGCCAAATCCTGCACGAACTGCCAGGCGACGCGGCCGGAACGCGAGCCGCGCGTGGTCGACCATTCCAGCGCCTGGCGATGCAGCGCCTCGCCGCGCAGCGGAACCTTGTAGTGCGCGACATAGCTCTCGACCATCGCCAGATACTCGTCCTGGCTGCAGCGATGGAAGCCGAGCCAGAGTCCGAAGCGGTCGGACAGCGACACTTTCTCTTCCACCGTTTCGCCCGGATTGATCGCGGTGGAGCGCTCGTTCTCCATCATGTCGCGCGACATCAGATGGCGGCGGTTGGAGGTGGCGTAGAAGATCACGTTGTCGGGCCGGCCTTCGATGCCGCCTTCCAGCAGCGCCTTGAGCGACTTGTAGCTGGTGTCCTCGGCGTCGAACGACAGGTCGTCGCAGAACACGATGAAGCGTGAGGGCGAGCCGCGGGTGAGCGCCATCAGGTCGGGCAGGCTCTCGATGTCCTCGCGGTGGATCTCGATCAGTTTCAGGCGGTCGTGCGGCTTGCGGTTGGCGTTGAGGCTGGCGTGCGCCGCCTTCACCAGCGACGATTTGCCCATGCCGCGTGCGCCCCACA
>JACQDO010000497.1 GCA_016201085.1 Hyphomicrobiales bacterium
CCTCATCCTGAGGAGCGCCCGAAGGGCGCGTCTCGAAGGATGGGGCGGCCACGCCGATGTCGGGTCTACCCGATATCGGCAATTTTTAATGCGCAAGTCGGGTAAACCCGGCTTGCGATGTTCGAGACGCCGTGCTTCGCACGGCTCCTCACCATGAGGCGTTTGAGTTCTAACACCCTAACAATCAAGGTAAATTCAACGAGACCGGGCCAGATCGCACGGCCGAAGTCCTTGTTTTTGCCGCTTCCGGGGCCTAGTTTCTAAGCGAAACCAAGGACGGGACGCGCGGGGGAAGCCCGTCGCTGTGGAGGATTAGCTGATGGGTTCCTTGAGCATATGGCACTGGATCGTCGTGATCGTCGTCGTCCTGCTGCTGTTTGGGCGCAACAAGATCTCCGATCTCATGGGTGACGTCGCCCAGGGCATCAAGGCGTTCAAGAAGGGCATGGCGGACGAAGAAAAGCCGGCCGACGGCAAGAGCGAGCCGGTCAAGACCATCGAGGCCGGTGCCGCGGCGCCAAAGACCGAAACCGAGCGGCGCGCCGAGGGCGTGCGCTCTTAAAGCCCCGCAGCATGAGCGAGGGTGCTGGCGCGCCGCGGCGGCAGCAAGCGCCCTAGTGCCGCCGATTTGAAGTTCCTGCGGCAGTTGCAGCAGACTCTTTCAGGAACTTCAAATCGAAAAGCGGCACTAGAATCAAATACAAGCTAGTGCCCCTTTGTTTCCGAAGTTCGTGTCAGAGGGTGCTGCGATGAATCACGAACTTCGGAAACGGGGCACTCGTGTGCGCTCCGGAGTTAGTTAATCCATGTTCGAACTCGACTGGGGCAAGCTCGTCGTTATCGGCATCGTCGCGCTGATCGTGATCGGGCCGAAGGAGCTGCCGACCGTATTGCGCACGCTGGCTCAGTACATGGCCAAGATCAGGCGCATGGCCTCGGAATTCCAGGGCCAGTTCAAGGAAGCCTTGCGCGAGGCCGAGGTCGCCGACCTGAAGAAGACGGCCGAGGAGATGAGTTCATCGGTCGCCGACTTCAGCAATTTCGATCCGATGGCGAACGCGCAGAAGGAGATGGAGCGCGCCTTCAATCCGGAACCGGACAAGCCGGCCGAGCCTGCCGCCACAGCGACGCCCGCGCCAACCGAGGCGGCGACGCCTTTGCCCGAAGTCAGCGCGCTGCCCGACATCGACGTGCCGCTGCCGGAGCCGCCGGCGCCGGTGACCAACGCCGATTTCGCAGCCGTTGAAACGCCGCCGCCCAAACAGGCCGGGGGCGGCACGTGAGCCACGAGGACATCGAGGCCACCAAGGCGCCGTTGATGGAGCACCTGATCGAGCTGCGCTCGCGGCTGATCAAGGCACTGCTCGCTTTCGCGGTGATGTTCGCGCTCTGCTTCCTGTTCGCCAAGGACATCTACAATGTCCTGGTGTGGCCGTTCGTATGGGTGGCGGGGCCGGAGAATTCGAAATTCATCTACACCGCGCTGCTGGAATATTTCGTCACGCAATTGAAGCTGGCGATGTTCGGCGCGGCCTTCCTGTCGTTTCCGATCGTGGCGGCGCAGATCTACATGTTCGTGGCGCCCGGGCTCTATCGCAACGAGCGCAAGGCGTTCCTGCCCTATCTGATCGCGACGCCGATCTTCTTCACGCTCGGCGCGCTGGTCGTGTATTTCCTGGTGTTCCCGATGCTGGTGCGCTTCTCGCTGCACATGCAGCAGCCGGGCGAGGAGGGCAATGCCTCGATCGCGCTGATGCCCAAGGTCGGCGAATATCTCTCGCTGATGATGTCGCTGGTGCTGGCCTTTGGCGTGGCGTTCCAGCTGCCGGTGATCCTGACGCTGTTAGGGCGCGTCGGCATCATCACCTCGCAGCAGCTCAAGGACAAGCGGCGCTATTTCATCGTCGGCGCTTTCGTGCTGGCCGCCGTGCTGACGCCCCCGGACGTGATCAGCCAGATGTCGCTCGCGGTGCCGCTGCTCATTCTGTACGAGGGCTCGATCTGGTCGGTGCGCGTGGTCGAGGGCGAGGCCAAGAAGGAAGCCGCCGCCAAGGAAGCCGCCAAGGCCGCGGCCGCGGCTGCGCCCGAGGATGCCACGGCCAAGCCGGCGGAGTAGGGCGCTTTCTTTCCCTCTCCCCTTGCGGGAGAGGGTGGATCGCGCGGAGCGATAGCGAAGCGCGAGCCGGGTGAGGGGTCAGTGCCTCAAACGAGCCCGGACCCCTCACCCGCCCTCGCTCGGCTTCGCCTCCGCTCGGGCACCCTCTCCCGCAAGGGGAGAGGGTAAAGCGCGGTGGTCTCTCACTTTATCAACCCGCCGATTCCTCGTAAGAAGCCCCCCATGTACGACATCAAATGGATTCGCGAGCATCCCGAGGCCTTCGATAAGGGCCTGAAACGGCGGGGGCTGGCGCCGCTGTCGGCCAAGCTGATCGCGCTTGACGAGAAGCGCCGCGCGGCCATCACCAAGTCCGAGCAGGCGCAGGCGCGCCGCAATGCGGCGTCGAAAGAGATCGGCGCGGCCAAGGCGAAGAAGGACGAGGCCACGGCGCAAAAGCTGATGGCCGAGGTCGCCACGTTGAAAGAGACCATGCCGGCGCTGGAGGAGGGGCAGAAAAAGCTCGGCGCCGAGCTCGACAAAGAACTCGCACAGATTCCCAACATGCCGCTCGACGAGGTGCCGGATGGCGCCGACGAGCACGGCAATGTCGAGCATCATAAGCACGGCGCCAAGCGCGATTACGCCTTCACGCCCAGGCAGCATTTCGAACTGGGCGAAGCTTTAGGCATGATGGATTTCGAGCTGGCCGCCAAACTCTCCGGCGCACGCTTTGTCGTCTTGCAGAAAGGTCTGGCGCGCATGGAGCGCGCACTGGGACAGTTCATGCTCGATCTGCATACGGGCAAGGAGCACGGCTACACTGAGGTCAATCCGCCGCTGCTGGTGCGCGACGATGTGATGTTTGGGACAGCGCAACTGCCCAAGTTTGCCAACGATCAGTTTCAAACGACACACGAAATCGATCCGAAAGAGGTCACAGCACGTCTTTTTGAAACATGGGAAAAAGTGGAACGATTGCTGTCCACGGAAAACATTGAAAAATTGGTTCCGAAGGAGAAGGCCCTAGTCGCAAACTTAGCTCCGACCGTTCGTGAGTTATATGAGATGGCAGTAAAATCGCTTTTGGAAAAGCGAGAAATTCTCTGGCTCATCCCCACCGCCGAAGTCCCGCTCACCAATCTCGTTCGTGAGTCGATCGTCGATGAAGACAAGCTGCCGATGCGGCTGACCGCCTGCACGCCGTGCTTCCGCGCCGAAGCGGGCGCGGCGGGAAAAGACACGCGTGGCATGATCCGCCAACATCAGTTCACGAAAGTAGAATTGGTCTCGATCACCACGCCGGAAAAATCCAAGGACGAGCACGAGCGCATGCTTTCTTGCGCCGAGGAAGTCTTGAAGAAGCTCGATCTGCACTATCGCGTGGTCACGCTCTGCACCGGCGACATGGGCTTCGCGTCGCAAAAGACCTACGACATCGAGGTCTGGCTGCCGGGGCAGAACATGTTCCGCGAGATTTCGTCGTGCTCGGTGTGCGGCGACTTCCAGGCGCGCCGCATGAACGCGCGCTACAAGGGCAAGGACGGCAAAGTGAAGGGCTTCGTGCACACGCTCAACGGCTCCGGCGTCGCCGTCGGCCGCGCGCTGATCGCGGTGATGGAGACATATCAGGACGACAAGGGCGCGATCGTCGTGCCCGATGCGCTCAAGCCGTATATGGGTGGCGTGACGAAGATTGAGCGAGGCTAGGCTTCGTGTCCCGGATGCGGTGCAGCACGAGCGAAGCGAAGTGGTGCATCGCTGATCCGGGACCGTTACAAATTCTGCGGTTGGTACGGTCCCGGTTCTGCAGCGCACCACTTCGTGCTGCGCTGCGCCCGGGACACAAGAAAGAGAGCAATGCGCATCCTCATCACCAATGACGACGGCATCCACGCGCCGGGGCTGAACGCCTGCGAGGAGATCGCGCGCGCGCTGTCGGACGATGTCTGGATCGTGGCGCCGGAGAGCGATCAGTCCGGCGTGTCGCATTCGCTATCGCTCAACGATCCGCTGCGGCTGCGCGAAGTAGGCCCGCGGCATTTCGCGGTCAAGGGTACGCCGACCGACTGCGTCATCATGGGCGCGCGCCACATCATGAAGCAGATGCCGGAGCTGGTGCTGGCCGGCGTCAATCGCGGCCGCAACGCCGCCGAGGACGTCACTTATTCCGGCACGGTGGCCGGCGCCATGGAAGGCACCGTGCTCGGCATTCCGTCGTTCGCGCTGTCGCAGGCCTATGCGCCTTCGACCAAGCACATGCCGCATTGGCCGACCGCGATCCAGTTCGCGCCCGACCTGATCCGCAAGGTGCTGGCCGCCGGCATGCCGAAAGACGTGCTGGTCAACATCAACTTTCCCGACTGCCTGCCGGGCGAGGTCGCCGGCGTGGCGGTCACCGTGCAGGGCAAGCGCGACCAGGAGCTGCTGCGCATCGACGCGCGCTACGACGGGCGCGGCAATCCGTATTACTGGATCGCGTTCGGGCGCGGCGGCATCGCCGGCGCCGCGGCCGGCAGCGATCTCGCCGCGCTCAGCGAGAAACGCATTTCGGTGACGCCGCTGCGGCTCGACCTCACCGACGAGCCGTTCATGACGACGCTGGCGGAAGTTTTGGGGTAGCACTTCTCGATTTGTCGCTACCGCGCGCGGCGTACTCTCTTTCGCTCTCCCCTTGCGGGAGAGGGTGCGCGAGTGGAGGCGAAGCCGAACGAGCGCGGGTGAGGGGTCCTGACCTTGCGATTAGCACTGACCCCTCACCCGCCTCGCTCACTTCGTTCGCTCGGCACCCTCTCCCGCAAGGGGAGAGGGTAAGAAAGAAACGCAAGTGCTACGCCGCCTTGAGCAATTCCGCGAGCGTACTTTTGAGCTGCTCGGACTGGAACGGTTTCTGCAACGCCGGGCGGCTGCGGTATTTCGCCGGCAGGATGCCCTCGCCATAGCCGGTGACGAACACGAAGGGCAGGCCGCGCTGCTCCAGGATATCGGCCACCGGGTAGACTTCCTCGTCGTCGACATTGACGTCGAGAATGGCGACGTCGAAGGCGCCGGCGGTGGCGAACTGGCTCGCCTCGGCGATGGTGCCGACCGCGGCGGCGACCGCGTAGCCGTTATCGGCCAGCATGTCCTCCAGCAGCATGCGGATCAGATATTCATCCTCGACCACCAGGACGCGCGGCATCGCCGGCGTGGAATCGCTCATTGGCTGCTCCCGTGCACCAAACGCGGACGCGAATGGCCGGTTCCGTCGCTGTCCACCGGCATCGCGGGCGAAGATTACATCA
>JACQDO010000503.1 GCA_016201085.1 Hyphomicrobiales bacterium
GACGTGTTCTACATCGCGCGCGGCGCCCATCGCGAAGCCATCGAACAGCACGGCCTCAAGATCGAGAGCGTGCACGGCGACCTGCATCTGCCCAAGGTCAACGTCACCGACGATCCGGCCAAAGTCGGCCCGGTCGATATCGTGATCTTTGCCGTCAAGCTCTGGGACACCGAGCAGGCGGCCGAGCGGGCGCGCCCGCTGATCGGGCCGAACAGCCGCCTCATCACTTTGCAGAACGGCGTCGACAGCGTCGAGCGGATTGCGCCCATCCTCGGCGCCGACCGGACGATCGGCGGCATCGCCGCCATCGCCACGGTCATTGCATCGCCCGGCGTCATCAAGCACACCAGCAGCTTCGCGCAGATGCGCTTCGGCCGCGCCGACAAGCGCGCCGACGCGACGCTGCAAGCCTTCGCCGACGCCGGCAAGGCCGCCAAGCTCGACATCGGCATCGCCGACGATATCGAACGCGAGCGCTGGCAGAAATTCATCTTCCTCACCGCCATGGCCGGTGCGACCGGGGCCTTGCGTTCGAGCATCGGCCCGATCGTCGCCGACCCCGAGCTGCGCGCATTTTTTCGCCAGCTGATGCAGGAGGCCTTCGCCGTAGGCCAGGCCAAGGGCGTGGCGCTCGATCAAGGCTACATCGAAAGCCGCATGGATTTCGTGCTCAACAAGGTCGAGCCCGGCATGAAGGCCTCGATGGCGCACGATCTCGAGCGCGGCAACCGGCTCGAACTCGATTGGCTCGCCGGCAAGGTGCGCGAATTCGGCCGCGCGCTCAACATCCCGACGCCGGCCAGCGACACGGTCTACACCGTGCTCAAGCTGCACCGGATGGGGCGCGCATGATCTCGCGCGCCCGCGCTATTGTACCGCCATCTTGGCTTCCTTGGTGACGCGCTCCCATTTGGCGATTTCTTTTTTGATGTAGTCGGCGAATGCGGCCGTGCTCATCACCAGGACGCTGGCTCCCTCGCGGTCGAACGCACCTTTCAGTTCAGGCGTATTCAGCGAGGCCTGCGACGCCGCGTAGACCTTCTCCACGATCGGCGCCGGCAGACCGGCGGGCGCCGCGATGCCCCACCAGTTGTCCGCCACGTAGCCGGGCACGCCGGCCTCTGCAATGGTCGGCACGTCGGGCAGCACCGGGCTGCGCTTGGCGCCGCCGGTGCCCAGCGCCTTGAGCTGGCCGGACTGGATGAAGGGCGTGGTCTGCACCAGCGACGAGAACATGATCTTCACATGCCCGCTGATCACGTCCTGCATCGCCGGCCCGCCGCCTTTATACGGCACGTGTACGATGTTGACGCCGGCCATCAGCTTGAACAATTCGCCGCCGAGATTCTGGAAACTGCCGACGCCGGCGCTGGCGTAATTGAGCTCGCCCGGCTTCTGCTTGGCCAGCGCGATCAGCTCCTTGACCGACGCGACCGGCAGCGACGGATGGATGACCAGCACGTTCGGCCCGGTGGCAAAAATCGAAATCGGCGTGAACGATTTGATCGGATCGTAGCTGAGCTTGTGCAGCCACGGGTTGACCGCGTGTGCGATCGAGATGATGCACAGCGTGTAGCCGTCCGGCGCCGCGTTGGCGCAGGCCTCGGTGCCGATCGTGCCGCCGGCGCCGCCGCGATTGTCGACGAACACCGTCTGGCCCAGCTTGATGCTGAGCTGCTGCGCCACCAGCCGGCCAACCACGTCATTGCTGCCGCCGGGCGGGAACGGAATGATCAGCCGCACCGGCCGGGTGGGATAATCGTCGGCAGCGGCCGCCGGTGCAGTGAGCGCCAGCAGCACGGCTGCGGCCTTGGTCAGTCGCGACAGCAGATGAGACATTGTCAGGCTCCCCAGAATTGCAATTCGTTCAATGCCAATACGGCGGATAATCGGTGTTCTTCTGCTCGGCCTCAAGCAGCCGCAGCATGGCCGGCCATTCCAACACGCCATAGGGCCGCCGTGTGCCCGGCTGATAGAGATGCGCGGTGTGCGCCAGCACGTTCTCGCCCGGAAGGTTAAGCTCGGTGCGCGCCGCCATGGCGTCGACTTGCGAGCGGCAGGACATTTCCAGCTGATACATAGTGTTGAACGCCTGCTGCACGGTGGCGCCGCAAGTGAGCAGGCCGTGGTTGCGCATGATCAGCGCATCGTGGGCCCCAAGATCGCGCACGACCCGCTCGCGCTCGTCGAGCTCGATCGCCGGCCCCTCGTAGTCGTGATAGCCGATATGGCCGACGAAGCGGATCGAGGTCTGCGACAGCGGCAGTAGCCCGCAAGCCATCGCCGCCACCGCCATGCCGGCGCGCGTATGCGTATGCAGCACGCAGGCGACGTCGGGCCGCGCTCTGTGGATGGCGCCGTGGATCACATAGCCCGACTTGTTGATGTCGTAGTCGGTGGCGGGCTTCCACACGATGTCGCCGTCGACATGGATTTTCGCCAGGCTGGAGGCGGTGATCTCCTTGTAGAGCAGGCCGTAGAGGTTGATCAGCAGGTGATCGGGCGAACCGGGGATGCGCGCGGTGATGTGGTTGTAGATGAGATCGGTCATTTCATATTTGTCGACCAGCCGGTAGCACGCGGCGAGCTCCAGCCGCGCCTGCCATTCGGCGGGCGAGACCTCGCTTTTGATCGACTTGAAATCGGTCGCGTAGTTCATGGCGTTTCCCTGACTTTGCGCTGTTAGGGCGCGCTTTGGCGGCCAGCATAGCCTTGGCCGCGGACGGGGCCAATGCCGGCTTGCGGTCGGCCGGCTGCGGCCTATGATCGCTTCAGGGGACAAGCAGACTCCCCTCAGACGGAGCATGCCGTCCAAGCTCTGCGCATCGCTCGACCTGTCGAGGAGAGTGCGCATGAATGACGGCCCGCAATCTCAGCATTCAACCGGCGTCGCCCCGCAGCGCGACATCCTGCTGCTCTACCTCGCACGCGGGGTGCGCGGCTTCGGCGACGGCTTCGCCGTCATCATCCTGCCGGCTTACCTCACGGCCATCGGTTTTAATCCTTGGCAGATCGGCGTTGTCGCCAGCGCCTCATTGCTGGGCACGGCCTTGTTCACCTTGGCCATCGGCCTGATCGCGCCGCGCCACGATTTGCGCAATCTGCTGCTGGCCGGCGCGGCGCTGATGGCCTGCACCGGGCTGGCCTTTCCCAATGTCGATGCCTTCGCCGTCATCGCCGTCGTCGCCTTCGTCGGCACGATTAATCCATCGACCGGCGATCTCGGCGTGCTGGTGCCGCTCGAGCACGCCATGCTGGCGCACGGCGTGCCCGACGCCGAGCGCACGCGCACCTTCGCGCGCTACAGCCTGATCGGCGCGCTGTCGATGGCGGCCGGCTCGCTCGCCGCCGCGGCGCCGGATTTCATGGTGCACGCCGGCATCGCGTCCTTGGGCGCCTTCAAGCTCATGTTCTATGCCTATGCCGCGCTCGGGCTCGGCAGCGTGCTACTCTACCGGCGGCTGCCGCATGCGCGCATGGACGAGGCGCGGCCGAGCGCGCCGCTCGGGCCGTCGCGCGGCGTGGTCTACAAATTGGCCGCGCTGTTCAGCCTGGATGCCTTCGCCGGCGGCTTCGTGGTGCAGTCGCTGCTGGCGCTCTGGCTGTTCCAGCGCTTCGAACTGTCGCTGTCGGCGGCGAGCCTGTTCTTCTTCTTGGCCAGCACGCTGAGCGCATTCTCCTATCCGGTGGCGACCTGGCTGGCCAAACGCATCGGCCTGATCAACACCATGGTCTTCACCCACATCCCGTCCAGCCTCTTTCTCATCTTGGCGGCGTTCTCGCCGAATTTGTATTTGGCGCTCGGCCTGCTGCTGCTGCGCTCGGCGCTGTCGCAAATGGACGTGCCGACACGCACGTCCTATGTCATGGCGGTGGTGACGCCGGCCGAACGCACGGCCGCGGCCAGCGTCACCGCGGTGCCGCGCAGCCTCGCCTCCTCGATCAGCCCGGCCATGGCCGGCGCGCTGCTGGCCACGCCGTTTTCCGGCCTGCCGCTCATTCTGTGCGGGGTGCTCAAGATCGTCTACGACGTGGCGCTGCTTTACACCTTCCGGCACGTGCAGCCGCCGGAAGAGAAAATGCGCTAGCATTCCCTCTGCCCACGAATCGGTCGGGGTTTCGCATGCGCGGCAGGTTCGATCCATTCATCTATTACGCCACCGCACCGATCCGCCTGTTCGGCCGCTCGCGCGGATTTCGCTGGGGCGTCGCTGCGTTCTGCCTTCTTGCCCTCTGCTTTACCGCCACATTGTGGGCGCTTGACCGCTTCCTGCCGTCCGCCAGCGATGCCAAGAAGGCGGTGGCCAAGCTGCCAGTGCTGCCGCCGCTGCCACCGGTGACGCGCGCCTCCCACGTAATCGCGCCGGTCGCGGTCGCGCTCAACGCCATCCAGGCACGCCTGGACGCCGCCGCCACGCGCGAGCTGGTCGGCAAGAACGACAATGCGGTCTCGAGCCTGCTGTCGAAGGCCGATATCGGCATCACCATCGTACGCGGCAGCATGGCGGTGAGCGGGCGACCCAACGAAATGACCATCGCCACCCCGATCACTGGCAACCTGAACATCACCGGCCAGATCGCCAGCCAGGCTGGCAACGTCACCGGCTCGATTACCGGCCTCATCGACAGCAGCATCGGCAAGACCGTCGGCAAACTCACCAGCCAGGTGCTCGATCAGCGCGCCGAACTGCGCGGCAACGTCACCGTGCGCTCGAAGCCGACGCTCACCGCCAATTGACGGCTGGAGCCGAACCTGACCGGCGAGGTGGCGCTGGCCGACAGCGCCGTCACGCTTGCCGGCATCAAGATCAACGTGGCGGGCGAGGCGAAGCCGCTGATCGACCGCGAAGTCAACGCGCAGATTTCCGCCTTGCAGAACCGGCTGCGCAACGATCCCATCATCGAGCGCAGCGCGCGCGAGCAATGGGCCAAGATGTGCCGCTCGATCCCGCTCGGCGGCGGCAACACCGGCCTGCCCGGCCTGTGGCTGGAAATGCGCCCGGTGCGCGCCGCCGCCGCGCAGCCGCAGGTGGACAGCCGCAATGTCACGCTCACCATCGGCGTGCAGGCGGAAACCCGCATCGTGCCGGCGGCGACCCAGCCGGTGTGCCCGTTCCCGGCGCAGCTCGAACTGGTGGCGCCGATGGACGACGGCAGGCTGGCGGTCGGCGTGCCGATCGACGTGCCGTTCAGCGAACTCAACAAGCTGCTGGCGGCGCAGCTTAAGGGCAAACGCTTTCCCGAGGACGGCAGCGCGCCGGTCGAGATCGAGGTGCGCGCGGCCTCGCTCGCCGCCGCCGGCGACAGGCTGCTGATCTCGCTGCGGGTGAAGGCGCGCGAGAAGAAGAGTTGGTTCGGCTTCGGCGCCGAAGCCAATGTGCACGTCTGGGGCAAGCCGGCGCTCGACCGGAACGACCAGATCCTGCGCCTCACCGACTTGAGCCTGGCGGTGGAATCGGAAGCAGCCTTCGGATTGTTGGGTGCGGCGGCACGCGCGGCCATGCCCTATCTGCAGCAGGCGCTGGCCGACAACGCCGTGCTCGACCTCAAGCCGTTCGCGGCCGACGCGCGCGCCAAGATCACCGCCGCGCTGGCGGAGTTCCAGCAGACCGGCCAAGGCGTGCAGGTCGACACCGAGGTGCACGACCTGCGCCTCACCGGCATCGAATTCGATTCGAAAACGCTGCGGGTGATCGCGGAAGCCGACGGCAGCGCCAAGGTGGCGGTGAGCGAATTGCCGAGGATGTGAGCGTTATCCCTCATGGTGAGGAGGGCCGCTGGCCCGTCTCGAACCATGAGGGCCTCATCCTTCGAGACGCGCCCTTCGGGCGCTCCTCAGGATGAGGATCACGTTTGCTGCTATGCACTCCTTTGCATTGACACCCCCCGCCGTCTGCCTACATTAAAGCCGTTCCTAGGGGTGCCCCCGTTACGGGCTGAGAAAAACCCTTTGAACCTGATCCGGGTCATGCCGGCGAAGGGACAGGACCGTTTCCATGGATAATTCGCATGCCATTGCCAGGCTGACCGGACCGGTATTCGCGGCGATCGGCATCGGCATGCTGGCAAACGGCGCCATCTACCGGCAGATGGCCGCGCAATTCATCGGCGGCTACCCGCTCATCTATTTTTCCGGGGTGCTGCTGCTGGTTACCGGCCTCACCATCCTCAATATGCACAGCCACTGGACGCGCGACTGGCGCAGCGTGATCACGGCGCTCGGCTGGGTGTTCACCTGCGTCGGCACCTTTCGCATCATCGCGCCGCAGTTCGTCACCTTCGTCGCCGGCGCCATCCTCGCGAATAACGGATTCCTGAGCGGCTTCGGCATCGTGCTGCTGGCACTCGGCAGCTTCATCACCTTCAAAGGCTACGCGGCGTGAGCCGCGGCTTTACGTCGGAGACAACACCATGAACAAACCCGTCACCACCGCCGATCTGGTCACCCCGAAAGTCACGACCGGTCCGCTTGCCGCCTCGCGCAAGGTCTATTGCGCGCCCGACGCCGCGCCCGAGCTGCGCGTGCCGATCCGCGAGATCGCGCTGTCGGAGGCTTCCGGCGAACCGCCGCTGCCGGTCTATGACACCACCGGGCCCTATACCGATCCGAATGTCACCATCGACGTCGAGAAAGGCCTGCCGCGCACCCGCATCGAATGGGTGAAAGATCGCGGCGGCGTCGAGGAATATGTCGGACGCCCGATCCAGCCCGTGGACAACGGCAATGTCAGCGGCAAGCACCTGGCGCGCAATTTCCCCAACACGCCGAAGCCGTGGCGGGCGGTTGATCGTAGCCCGGATGGAGCGCAGCGCAATCCGGGAACATCCGCCCCGGATTTCGCTAACGCTCCATCCGGGCTACACGCCCTCACCCAATACGAATGGGCGAAGCGCGGCGTCATCACCAAGGAAATGATCTACGTCGCGACGCGCGAGAATCTCGGCCGCAAGAAGCAGCTCGAGCGCGCCGAAGCCGCGCTCGCCGACGGCGAGCAGTTCGGCGGCGCGCTCCCTACGTTTGTGACGCCGGAATTCGTGCGCGACGAGATCGCGCGCGGCCGCGCCATCATCCCGTCCAACATCAACCACGCCGAACTGGAGCCGATGATCATCGGCCGTAACTTCCTGGTGAAGATCACCGCCAATATCGGCCACAGCGCCGCCACGTCTTCCGTGGAGGAAGAAGTCGAGAAGATGGTGTGGGCGATCCGCTGGGGCGCCGACACGGTGATGGACCTCTCCACGGGGCGCAACATCCACAACACGCGCGAATGGATCCTGCGCAACGCGCCGGGGCCGATCGGCACCGTTCCGATCTATCAGGCGCTGGAGAAGGTCGACGGCGATCCGGTCAAGCTCGACTGGGAGTGCTACAAGGACACGCTGATCGAGCAGTGCGAGCAAGGCGTCGATTATTTCACCATCCACGCCGGCGTGCGGCTCGGCTACATCCACCTCACCGCCAACCGCGTCACCGGCATCGTGTCGCGCGGCGGCTCGATCATGGCGAAGTGGTGCCTGTCGCGGCACAAGGAGAGCTTCCTCTACGAGCGCTTCGACGAGATCTGCGACATCATGCGCAAGTACGACGTGAGCTTCTCGCTCGGCGACGGGCTCCGCCCCGGCTCGATCCGCGACGCCAACGACCGCGCCCAGTTCGCCGAGTTGGAGACGCTCGGCGAGCTTACCAAGGTGGCGTGGGACAAGGGCTGCCAGGTGATGATCGAGGGCCCCGGCCACGTGCCGATGCACAAGGTCAAGATCAACATGGACAAGCAGCTCAAGGAATGCGGCGAAGCCCCGTTCTACACGCTGGGACCGCTCGTCACCGACACCGCGCCCGGCTACGACCACATCACGTCCGGCATCGGCGCGGCCATGATCGGGTGGTTCGGCACGGCGATGCTCTGCTACGTGACGCCGAAGGAGCATCTCGGCCTGCCCAACCGCGACGACGTCAATGTCGGCGTCATCACCTACAAGATCGCGGCCCACGCCGCCGATCTCGGCAAGGGTCATCCCGCCGCGCAACTGCGCGACGACGCGTTATCGCGTGCGCGCTTCGAGTTCCGCTGGGAGGACCAGTTCAACCTCTCGCTCGACCCCGACACGGCAAAGTCGTACCACGATGAAACCCTGCCGGCCGAAGGCGCCAAGATCGCCCACTTCTGCTCGATGTGCGGCCCGAAATTCTGCTCCATGAAAATCACA
>JACQDO010000504.1 GCA_016201085.1 Hyphomicrobiales bacterium
CGGTCATAGACCGACAGGTAGCCGACCATGCGTTTCTGGTTGAGCGTGGTCCACGGATTGCGCTGGTCGTGGTTGGACAGACCGAAGGCGTGCAGCAATTCGTGATAGGCGCAGTCGAGAAAGACGCGCTCGCCTTTGTCGACGATGATGAAGGAGATCGAACGCACGATAGCGCCGTCGGGGTCCGATTTCACGCTTGTCATGCATTGCGGGTCGGTGCGCGCGACGAAAGTTTTGGTGATGCGCTTGCCGAAGGTCGCTTGCAGCGCCGATCTGAAATCGCGCTCGTCGATCAGCCGCACCTCGACATCGGCCGGTTTGGAAGCGGTCGCCAGGCTCACCTGCAGGCCGGGAACCTGGCGGGCATAGTCGTCGACGACGCGCGCCATCGCTGCGCTTCGATTGACGCTGCCGCCGGCGATCACCGCGATGCGAATGGGATGATCGAAGCGGCGGATGCCGCGCGGGCGGGCGCCGATACGCAGGTCGGAACCGAAGGCGAGCGCGAAGAAACCGCGCTCCAGATCGCGGGAGCTGAATTGTGTGTATTGCGCCGGCGCACCGACGAAGCTGCCGGGCGGGGCGGGCTCGCTGCCGGAGGCGGCGAGGCTGGGGGAAGCGAAGAGCGATGCAATCAACAATCCGCTCATTCCCGCTGGCGCGGCGAAGAGCGGCAAAATCCACGCAAGCGATCTTGTTATCTTCATTGCCAATGCGTCATGGGGTGCGCCGCAGGCGCACCAGGCCTTCCTGCGCCACCGAGGCGACCAGGGTGCCGTCGCGCGTGAATATAAGTCCGCGCGAGAAGCCGCGCGAGCCCTGCAGGTTGGGCGAATCCTGCGCATAGAGTAGCCAGTCGTCGGCGCGGAACGGCCGATGCAGCCACATCGCATGGTCGAGGCTGGCCGCCATGATGTCCTTCTCAAACAGCGTGCGCCCGTGCGGCACCAGCGCGGCGTCGAGCAGCCCCATGTCGGAGGCGTAGGCCAGCACGCATTGATGGATCGCCGGAGCGTCCGGTAGCCGGCCGGTGGTGCGCATCCAGAGGTTAAAGCGGCCGTCGGGAAATTTCT
The DNA here is from genome assembly GCA_016201085.1 of Hyphomicrobiales bacterium. GTDB lineage: Bacteria > Pseudomonadota > Alphaproteobacteria > Rhizobiales > Xanthobacteraceae > Pseudolabrys. The sequence goes on from JACQDO010000504.1 coordinate 1,074, forward strand.
TGCCGAGATAGCGTTCGAACTCGACCGGCCGCAGCTCGATCGGCCGTTCGCGTTCGTAATAGCGCCGCACCGGATCGGGCATGGTTGGCAAGATTTTTTCGCGCATGTCCGCTTCGCTCGGCAGTTTTTCCGGCGGCGGCACGTCCGGCATTTTCACCTGATGCGCAAAGCCGGGCTCGTCGGCGTGGAACGACACCTGCATGGAAAATATCGGATGGCCATGCTGACGCGCGGTAACGCTTCGCGTGGTGAAGCTCTTGCCGTCCCTGATGCGATCGACGTCGTAGATGATCGGCACCTTGGGGTCGCCCGGCAGCAGGAAATAAGCATGCATGGAATGCGGCGGGCGGCCTTCCACCGTGCGCACCGCGGCGACCAGCGCCTGGCCGATCACCTGGCCGCCGAACACACGCTGCCAGCCGACTTGCGGCGAGCGGCCGCGGAACAAATTGAGGTCCAATTCCTCGAGATCGAGGAGGGTGAGCAGATCCTGGACGGCGGAGGTCATGGGGAGTTCTTGGGTTGGAGAGCCTGGGTCGGCAGCCTAAATGGGGTCAAATGACCGCCTCAACCTGCTATGGTCGGGACCACTTTACAAGGAAGCTCAATGGCGAAAGCGCTGAATCAGCACCATAAAATCGACCTTTTGGTGGGCGGGGCGGGCTTTGCCGGCCTGGCGCTGGCGATCGCTCTGCGCGAAGCGCTGGGCGAAACCTTTGCCGTGACGGTGGTCGATCCGGCGCTCGGCCAGGCCAAATCGAAGGACCCGCGCGCCTCGGCGATCGCCGCCGCCGCGCGCCGGCTGTTCGAGACCATCGACGTGTGGGACGCGGTCGCGGGCGAAGCGCAGCCGATCCTCGACATGGTGGTGACCGACAGCAAGCTCGACGACGCGGTGCGGCCGACCTTCCTCACCTTTGGCGGCGAAGTGGAAGAAGGCGAGCCGTTCGCGCACATGATCGAGAACCGGCACCTGATCGATGCGTTGGTGGCGAAGGCGAAGGAACTGGGCGTCGATTTGCGCGCCGGTACGGTCGGCGGCTTTGAATATTCGGCGAACGCCATCGACGTTCGGCTCGACGATAGCGAAAGATATTCCGCGCGCCTGCTGGTCGGCGCCGACGGCGCCAAATCGAAAATCCGCGAGCAGGCCGGCATCGTCACGCACGGCTGGAATTACGATCAATCGGCCATCGTCACCACGGTGGCGCACGAGCGCGAGCACAATGGCCGCGCCGAGGAGCATTTCCTCCCCGCGGGCCCGTTCGCGATTCTGCCGCTCACCGGCAATCGCGCCTCCATCGTGTGGACCGAGGAAACGCGCGTGGCCGAGCGCATGATCGCGCTGAGCGACGAAGAGTTCCACGCCGAGCTGGAGAAGCGCTTCGGCCTGCATCTCGGCGATCTCACGGTGATCGGCGCGCGGCGGGCGTTTCCGCTAGGGCTGTTCACCGCGCGCGAATTCATCGCGCAGCGGTTGGCGCTCATCGGCGACGCCGCGCATGTGATCCATCCGATCGCCGGCCAGGGGCTCAACATGGGCCTGCGCGACGTGGCGGCGCTGGCCGAAGCGATCGCCGACGCGGCGCGGCTCGGGCTCGATATCGGCGGCGTGGATGTGCTCGAGCGCTATCAGCGCTGGCGGCGCTTCGACACCATGACCATGGGCGTCGCCACCGATGGGCTGAACAGATTGTTCTCCAACCGCTCCGATGTGCTGCGGCTGGCGCGCGATGTCGGCTTGGGTGTGGTCGAGCGCATTCCCGCACTCAAATCTATGTTCATCCGCGAGGCGGCGGGCTTCACCGGCGATGTGCCGAAGCTGCTCAGGGGGGAAGTGTTGTAGCCATCGTTTGTCGTCCCGGCCAAGCGAGCGTCAGCGAGCGCGAGCCGGGACCCATACGCCGTGCACTATCGAAAAGCTGCGGAGTATGGGTCCCCGCTTTCGCGGGGACGACCGCTTTATGAAAGCGGAATACTGCCGACGTGGTCCTGGAACGCCTTGCGCTTTGCGATGGCGTCGTACCAGCGGTCGAGATGGGGTGTCGAAGGTCTTCCGGGCACCAGCTGGCGGTAGCGGTAGCACATCACGCCGACCGGAATGTCACCGTAGGAAAATGCCGGGCCGGCGACGTAAGCGGTCTTGCCCAGTTGCGCGTCGAGCATCTGCATCGCGGCGGTGGTTTTGTCCTGCGAGGTATTGATCGCGGCTAGATCGCGTTTTTCCGGCGGGGTGCGGATCAAGCCCCAGAACTCGCCGAAGATCGCCGGCGCCACCACCGAGAGCTGCCAGTCCATCCATTGGCTGGCGAGCGCGCGGGCTTTCGCGTCCTTCGGCTCCAGCGCACCGGCTTTGTCATGTTTGCCGGCGAGATAGCGCACAATCGAATTGCTCTCCCACAGCAGGAAGCCGTCGTCTTCTTCCAGCGTCGGCACCAAGCCGTTCGGGTTCATCGCCAGGTAAGGCGCTTCCTTGTTCTTGCCGAAGGCGCCGCCGACATCGATGCGGGTGTGTTCGAGCTTGAGTTCGCCCACCGCCCACATCGCCTTCTGCACGTTAGACGAGGTGTTGCGGCCCCAGATTTTGATCATGGTGGTTTTTCCTTCCCTCACTGTCATGCCCGCGAAAGCGGGCATCCAGTACTCCCTGTGGTGAAATATTTCGACGGCGGTGATTACTGGATCATCCGCTTTCGCGGATGATGACAGCTGCGGCTACTCCAACCTGCGCGCCTCTTCCGGCAGCATGATCGGGATGCCGTCGCGGATCGGATAGGCGAGCTTGGCCTTGCGCGAGATCAGTTCCTGCTTGGCGGCGTCGTATTCCAGCGTGCTCTTGGTCAGCGGGCAGACCAGGATTTCCAACAGCTTGGGATCGACGCTGCCTTCGGGCCGTTCGATGGGTGGGACGGTGGACATGGAGGGGCTCCGGCGAATTCGCCCGGGGTTATAGCATGGGCGATGAATATTACTGCAATTGCGGCTCGCCTTCGGTGTTCTTCTTGGCCAGCTCGATCTCGGTGATGGCGACCAGGATTTCGGCGCGGGTCTTCAGGTCGGGCGCTTCCAGCAGCGCCTGTTTCTCGGCCGGGCCATAGGGCGACATCATCGCCAGCGCATTGACCAGCGCCTCGTTCGGCGCCTTCTCGATGTCCTCCCAATCGGCCTTCAGGTCGTTGGCTTACATGAAATCGTTGAGCGCGCGCAGCACCGCCTTGCGGTCGACTTGCGCTTCGCCCTTGCGCGCGACGAAGTCGTTGGCGAACGGCGCGAAGGTGACGCGGCACTGGCGATAGGCGGTGGAGACCGCCAGTTCCTCCTCGACGCGGAAGCGCGCCACGCCGGTGAGCTCGATGAGGTAGCGGCCGTCGCCGCTTTCGGCGAGCTGGGTGATGCGGCCGACACAGCCGGTCTTGTAGAGCGGCGGCCTGGCGGCCGGCCCACTGTGCGCGGGATCTGGCTGGATCATGCCGATCAGCCGGTGGCCGTCGCGCAGCGCGTCGTCGATCATGGCGAGATAGCGCGGTTCGAAGATGTTGAGCGGCATCTGCCCGCGCGGCAGCAGCAGCGCGCCCGGCAAAGGGAACACCGGGATGGTGCCGGGCAGATCGATGGGTCCGCGGTATTCGGCGTTCATCGGCATTGCTCTGAGTTCTCCGCACCGTCATTCCGGGACGCTCGCGCAGCGAGCGAATCCGGAATCCAGAGGCAGGTGTCGAATTCGTCTCTGGATTCCGGGTTCGCGCCTTCGGCGCGCCCCGGAATGACGAACTACGAAAACAAAATCGACGACAGCTTCTTGCGGCCTTCGGTGGCCGCCGGATCGGCGAAGCCCCAAGCCTCGAAGAACTGCACCAGCTGCTTGCGGGCACCGTCCTCGTTCCACTTGCGGTCGCGCTTGACGATCTCGATCAACTGATTGACCGCTTCCTCGCGTTTGCCCTTGGCATTGAGCGCCACCGCCAGATCGAAGCGCGCCTGGTGATCGAGCGGATCGGCCAGCACCTTGCCTTCCAGCTCGGCCAGCGGCCCAAGGTTCTTCGCCTGCTCGGCGATCTCCAGCGCGGCGCGCGCGGCCGCCACCGATCCCTCGTTGCGCTTAGCCTCCGGCACCAGCGCCAGCGTCTGCTTGGCCTGCTCGAGCGCGCCGGTCTCGATGTAGCAGCGCGCCAGACCGGCCAGCGCGTGCACGTTGCCGCTGTCGGCGGCGAGCAGCTGCGCGTAGATTTCGGCGGCGGCGGTGGCATTGCCGTCGACCAGCGCGGCGTCGGCGGCCTTCAGCAGATCCTGATCTTCGCTGCCGATCTTGCTCTTGGTCAGCCGCTCCAGAAAGGCAATCACCTGGCTCTCCGGCAGCGCGCCCATGAAGCCATCGACCGGCTGGCCGTTGGAGAAGGCGATTACCGCCGGGATCGACTGGATGCCCATCTGTCCGGGGATCGCCGGATGCTCGTCGATGTTGAGCTTGGTGAGCTTGACCTTGCCCTTGGCCGCCTTCACCGCCTTTTCCAGGATCGGCGTGAGTTGCTTGCACGGCCCGCACCACGGCGCCCAGAAATCCACCAGTACCGGCTGCTTCTTGGATTCCTCGATCACGTCCTTGACGAAGGCCTGCGTGGTCGTGTCCTTGACCGCGCCCTCGGCCGCCGCCGGCGTCACCCCACCTAATCCCAGCATATTGCGCGCCTCTTGCTCGGTTTCCGGTTCCGTTCCGGCTTAAATGGGTCATTCGGCGGGCGAATGCAATCGTGTCAGGGCTCGCCGGTACTGCCCCCCGACACCCGCTCGATGCGGGGCAGATGGCCGGTGGATTCGAGGAATTTCACCAGATCCGCGCGCGCGATCGAGGTGGTCATGGTGTTGTCCAGCGGATGATAGTTGAGCGTTTCGTGCCGCATCATGGCGGCGTCGAGCACCACGGTGACCCGGCCGTCCTTGTCGTTGATGGAGCCGAACGGCGTCACCGCCCCGGGCGCCACGCCCCAGACCTCGGCCAGCAGGTCGGCCGAACCGAAGGAAAACCGCCCGCTGGCGCCCAACAGCCGGTGCAGACCTTTGAGGCCTATCTCGGCATCCTCTTCGGCCACCACCAGGTAGAGCGCGTTCTTCTTGTCGCGCAGGAACAGGTTCTTGGTGTGGCCGCCGGCAATCTGGCCGCGCAGGCGGCTGGCCTGTTCGACCGTGAAAACCGGCGGATGCTTGAGCGTGGCGTGCTTGATGCCGAGGGCATCGAGCGCGGCGAACAGCTGCTCGGGGGTGGTCGGGGGAAGGGACATAGTTGGGCCGGCCGGTGTTAGTATCGATATCTGCGGATGCGCATAAAAGCCATCATGCGCCGGGAACCGGGAGGCTCGCGATGCCGCGTCTATTGCTGACTCTGGCCGCGATCATGGCCGTTCTAACGTTTGACGTCTCCCCGGTGCAGGCCCAGGCCGGCAATGCGCCCTGGTGCGCGGTGGTCTCGCTGGGCAAGGGCTCGGTCTACTGGGATTGCCGATATCGCACGGTCGAGGAGTGCGTGCCGAATGTGCTGGCCGGAAATCGCGGCTTTTGCAACCACAACCCGCGCTGGGAGCCCCCGGCCGTCAGACCGCGCGCCCACCACCGTAAACGCCACGCCCGGCCGCATTAACGGCCCCGATAGGCCATGGTTGCAATGGGGCCGTCCTTATGGCTATACGAACGGCTTGGCGGCCGATTAACGCTTGATCGGTCAACTATCTAACGGATGCGGGTGTAGCTCAGGGGTAGAGCACGACCTTGCCAAGGTCGGGGTCGAGGGTTCGAATCCCTTCGCCCGCTCCAACCTTCGCGCCGCTCAAGTCGGCTTTAGCCGACTTGAGCGTTATAGATGCCGATATCGGGTAAACCCGATATCGGTGGCGCTTCGGTTGGCAAGCCAGTCTTAATCGCGAACGTTGCCCGCCGTAGCTTTAGCGAAGGCGGGCTTTTTGCTTCTCGCGAAGCGAGTGAAGGCTGTCGCGCCGAAGCCCACTTGGGCGAAGGCGGACCGTTGCCGCGAGCTACGGCTCGGCAAGCCAACCTTCGCGTAGCGAAGACCGGCGCCATTACGAGCCAAACCTTCTCAATACCCCGCCGCCAGGGCCCCGCGCGTGCGGCGATCGGCGGCGCCGATGTAGCCGTCTTTCGTCACCATGATGGAATTGGCCGCGGTGAACGGGGCGGTCGCCACGATGGCGTGGCCGCGCGCGGCCAGTGCATCCAAAACAGCGGGCGGAAAGTCCGGTTCGGCGAACACCTGGTCCGGCTGCCATTGATGATGCAGGCGCGCCGCGCTCACCGCTTCGGCGATCGGCATGCGGAAGTCGAGTGTGTTCACGATCACCTGCAAGACAGCGGAAATGATGCGGCTGCCGCCGGGCGAACCGGTGATCAGCACCGGCTTGCCGTCCTTGAGCACGACGGTCGGCGTCATCGACGACAGCGGGCGCTTGCCTGGCCCCGGCAGGTTGGCGGAAAAACCGACCAGCCCGTAGGCGTTGCTGGCGCCCGGCTTGGCGGTGAAATCGTCGAGCTCGTTGTTGAGCAGCACGCCGGTGCCCTCGGCGACCAGGCCCGAGCCGTAGGAGAAATTCAGCGTGTAGGTGTTCGACACCGCGTTGCCGTCGCGGTCGACGATGGAGAAATGCGTGGTGTTACGGTGTTCGAATTCGCCCGGCTTGCCGGCGCGGATGTCGGACGCCGGCGTCGCGCGCGCGCCGATCTGCGCGCGCAGCGCGGCGGCATAGGTCTTGGCGAGCAGTCCGGCGACCGGCATGGTCACCGCGTCGGGATCGCCCATGTACATGGCGCGGTCGGCATAGGCGCGCTTCATCGCCTCGATTTCATAATGCAGCGCCTGCTCGCGCGGCAGCTTGCCGAGATCGTAGCCCTCCAGCACGTTGAGCATCTCGATCAGATGCACGCCGCCGGAGGAGGGCGGCGGCATCGACACGATGTCGTAGCCGCGATAGCGACCGCGCACCGGCGCGCGCTCGATGGCGCGGTAACTGGCGAGGTCGTCCTTGCTCATGATGCCGCCGGCCTTGACGACGGCGTCGGCGATGAGGGCGGCGATGCGGCCTTCGTAGAACGCGCGCGGGCCGTCGCGCGCAATCGCGACCAGCGTTGCGGCGAGGTCGGCTTGCACCAACGATTGACCCGGCTCCAGCACGCCGCCGTCGGAATTGAGAAAGATCGGCGCCGACGATGGCCAGCGCGCGAGACGGGTCTGCGCGCGCGGCAACGAATCGGCGATGTCGTCGACGATGTCGATGCCGTTGCGCGCCAGATCGATTGCAGGCTGCATCAACTCGGCGAGCGAGAGCTTGCCGGAGCCGTATTTGCGATGCGCCAGCGCTAGGCCCGCCACGGTGCCGGGCACGCCGATGGACAGCGCGCTGTCGCGCGATTTCGCCGCATCGGGTTCGCCCTTGCCGTCGAGGAACATGTTGGTCGTTGCCGCGCTGGGCGCTGTCTCGCGGTAGTCGATGGCCACATCGCGGCTCTCCAAATTGCGATCAGATTTGGCGAGATGGATCAGCATGAAGCCGCCGCCGCCGATATTGCCGGCGCGCGGATAGGTGACGGCGAGCGAGAAGCCAACCGCCACCGCGGCGTCGACCGCGTTGCCGCCGCGATCGAGAATCGTCACGCCGATGCGGGCGGCGCGGCTTTCCTGCGCCACCACCATGCCGTTGGGCGCGAGGATAGGCGTCGCCGGCTGGATCGCCGGCGCGCGCGAGATCGGCGCGACCTGGGCGGAGGCGAGCGCGGTGAACAGCAGTGCAAATACAAAAGATAAAGTGCGGTAAGTTTTCATTTGTCGTCCCCGCGAATGCGGGACCCATACTCCGCAGCATATCGACAGGGCACGGCGTATGGGTCGCGGCCCTCGCGCCATAGAGCGTCAAAGACGCGCGTAAACGCGCTTATGGCGCTCGGCCGGGACGACAGGGTTACTTCCCCCGCATCGCCAGCACGCGATCCACCATCTCGCCGGCGACGCCGAGGTAATTGGCCGGATCGACCATCTGCTCCAACTGCTTACGGGTGGCGTGCTTGCCGATCTCCTTGTCCTCGGCCAAGAGCTCGATGAGCGGGCGGCCGGTCTTCACCACCTCGCGGCAAATGTCGTAGACGACGTCATGCGCCCGGTTGCGCCCCATCGCCGCGCCCAGGCCCATCATCACTGCCTCCGACATAATCAGGCCCTTGGTGATGTCGAGGTTTTCGCGCATCTTCTTTTCGTTGACCTGCAGGCCTTCCACCAGGAAGCGGGTCTGCGCCAGCGCGCCGGCCGACAGCATGAAGATTTCCGGCAGCGCGATCCATTCGATCTCCCACGGGCCGGTGGCGCGCTCGTGGTCCTCGACCATCGCTTCCAGCAGGGCGGCGACCAGTTGCTTGACCATGGCTGATTGCGCGGTGATGTAGACCGACGAGATCGGGTTGCGCTTCTGCGGCATGGTCGAGGACGAGCCGCGGCCGGGGTGGAACGGCTCGTACACCTCTTCCACCTCGGTCTGCATCATCAGCTTCACGTCGAAGGCGATCTTGCCGCAGGTGCCGGTGACCAGACCCAGGAAGCAGCCGACCTCCGCGATCGTGTCGCGCACGGTGTGCCAGGAAATCGCCGGCTGGCCGAGCTTGAGCTCCTTGCACAGCTCTTCCTGCACCTTCAGGCCGTCCTTGCCGAGCGAGGACAGCGTGCCGGCGGCGCCGCCGAACTCGGCCACCAGCACGCGTGCTTTCAGCTCCTTGAGGCGTTGCTTGTGACGCTCGAAGGCGCCGAGCAGGGTCGCCATCTTGTAGCCGAAGGTGATCGGCACCGCCTGCTGCAGGTTGCTGCGCCCGGCCATCGGCGTGTCGCGATATTTTTTGGCGAGCGCCGCCAGCGCGTCGGCAATGGCATTGATCTCGCCCTCGACGATGGCGAGCGCTTCGCGCATCTGCATGACGGTGGCGGTGTCGGTGATGTCCTGGGTGGTGGCGCCCCAGTGGCTCCATTCGCCGAGCCCGTCCTTGCACAGCTTGACCAGCTGCTGCACCACCGGCAGCACCGGATAGCCGATCCGCTCGGTCGCCTCCTTCAGCTTGGCCATGTCGATCAGCTTGGCGTCGCAATGCTTGACGATCTCGTCGCAGGCTTCCCGCGGGATGATGTTCAGCCGCGCCTGCGCGCGCGCCAGCGCCGCCTCGAAATCGAGGTATTTCTGCACGCGGTTTTCGTCCGACCAGACCTGGCGCATCTTGTCGGTGGTAAAGATGTCGCGGAACACCGCGGAATCGAGGATCGTCGAGGGCATCTGCGTCTCCTGGCCGCACAATTGCGGGCGGACCTTAGCGTAATTCTGCGGCGTCATCACCCGTTGCGCGGCGGCCCGTTTCCGTTCCAAATGGGCGCCAACACTCTGACATACGACCCGGAGATAACGCATGAACGTCAGCACCAAGCCACAGCGCAGCTTCAAGCTCGAGCCCGTGCACCCCAAGCCGGAGGAGGCGCACACCATGCCCTACGCCCCGGCCGTGCATATCGTCGGGGCCTGCGACCTGATGTTCCTGTCGGGGGCGACGCCGTCGCCGCTCTACCATAAGCATCCACATGTCGAGGCCGAGCACGTGCATCCGCATTCGATCGAGGAGCAGACCAAGCGCGCCATGGAGGCGATCAAGTCGATCCTCGATCATACGGGCGCGACCTGGCGCGACGTGGTGAAGGTGACCAAGTATCTCACCGATTTCCGCGAGGCCGACGCCATGCACGCCACCATGGCTAAGTATTTCGGCGACTGGCGGCCGGCCAGCACCACGGTGTGCATCAATCAGCTGTCGTCGCCCGGCGCCCGCATCGAGCTCGACATGATCGTGGCGCTGCCGAAGAAGGCGCCGTGACGCTTCCGCCGAACCTCGCCCGCATCGTCGACGCGCCTTTTCCGCGCTTTTCCGAGCCGGAGATGGCGCGCCGGCGCGCGGCGGTGGAGCAATTGCTGGAACGCGCCGAGTGCGACCATCTTCTATTTTGCGGCGCCAATCGGTTCGGCTCGGCGGTGCAGTGGCTGACGCAATGGCCGGTGACCGCCGAGGCGGTCGGCGTCATGTCGCCGCGCGAGCGCGACACGCTGTTCGTGCAATACGTCAACCATGCGCCGCAGGCGCGGCTGTTGGCCGACCAGGCCGAGGTGGCCTGGGGCGGCGAGTCCTCGATTCAGTCCGCCATCGAGGTGCTGGGCAAACGCGGCGCTCGGCAAAATCGCGTGGCGACGCTGGGGCCGGTGAACGCCGAGCAGCATGCGGCCTTGTCGGCAAAGTTCGAAAAACTCAAAAGCCTCAATCGCGATTACATCCGCCTGCGGCAGGTGAAGTCGGCCGAGGAGTTGGACTGGCTGCGCATCGGCGCGCATTTCAGCGATCTTGGTATGGCGGCGCTGCGCGACGCCATTACGCCGGGCATCAACGAGCGCGAGTTGGGCGACCGCATCGAGCGCACTTACGTGTCGCAGGGCGCGACCAACGTCATCCATTACATCGGCACCACGTCTACGACTGCGCCCGATCTGGCAGTGCCGCGGCAGTTTCCCACGACGCGGCGCCTGCAGGCCGGCGACGCGGTGGTGGCCGAGATTAGCGCGGCGTTCTGGGAGCATCCCGGGCAGGTGTTACGAAGTTTCGCGCTCGGTGAGCCGAGCCAGCTTTATCGCGAGTTGCATGCGGCGGCCGATGCTGCATTCGACGCCATCGCCGCAGTGCTTAAAGCCGGCGCCACGCCGGCGCAGGTGATCGAAGCCTCCGGCGTGATCGAGCAGGCCGGCTTCACCATTATCGACGATCTGCTGCACGGCTATGGCGGCGGCTATCTGCCGCCGATCCTCGGCTGCAAGAGCCGTCCCTCCGGGCCGCTGCCCGAAACGCCGTTCCGCGCCGGGCAGACGGTGGTGATCCAGCCCAATGTGGTGACGCGTGACGGCAAAGCCGGTGTGCAGACCGGGGAATTGGTGGTGATTACCGAGACCGGCATCGAGCGGCTGCACACGATGCCGCGGGGATTCCACACTATTTGAGCATCTCCTTCATCCAATCCGCGCTCTGCGAACGCCAGCGGTAGGCGCGGTTGGTGGCGATGTGGTTGCCGTCCTCGATCATCATCAGCTCGACCGGGCCCTTGACCTCGCGCGCCAGGCGCTCGGCGTCCTTGGCCGGCACGATGCGGTCGAGCCGCCCATTCACGATGAAGATCGGGCAAGTGATGTTGTGCGCCACGCCTTCCAGCGACAGCGTCAGGGCGATCTGGCGTGCATCCTCGTCGGTGCGGCAATGGCTGCGCACGCGGAAGGCCTCGCGTGTCAGTTCCGGCAGGCCGTCCCAGGCCTCGCCCCAGTTGAACGGACCGCCGAGCGCGATGCAGGCCTTGATGCGTTTGTCGAAGGCGGTGGCACGCGGCGCGTAGTAGCCGCCCAGGCTCACGCCCCACATGCCGATGCGCGCGGCATCGAGATCGCGGCGGCTCGCCACGTAATCGAGCACGGCCTTGACCGGCACTTCGTAGTCGCCGCGGATGGCGAAGTCATACTGCGCCTCGCCCTGGCCGGGTCCGTCGAAAATCAGCGTGGCCATGCCGCGTGCCAGGAACGGATTTTCATAGGGCTCGCCCTCTTCCTTGGTGGAATCGAGCCCGACCGCCATCACGATCACCGGCGGCTTATCGATGTCGGCCGGCTTGCGCAGGATGCCGGCGAGCGTCTTGCCCTGATAGGGAATCTCGACCCGCTCGCCGGGCGGCCGCAAATGCGGCAATGCGGCCTGCCGGCATTCGATGGCCTTCAGATGCGCGGCCTTCATCTGCGGCACATCCTGCACGAACAGGAAGGCGGCGAAGTGATAGTAGACGGCGGCGCGTTGCAGACATTCGCCGGCGGTAAGGAAATGTTTTTTCGCCAGCGCCGCGCGGCCGAGCTGCTCGTGATGCGCGGCGCGCTCC
>JACQDO010000514.1 GCA_016201085.1 Hyphomicrobiales bacterium
AGCCGGTAGTGGCGTTGCCGCTTACGCTGCTGGCGCAGCCGTAGCCGGAGGCCCACACGCTCCAGCGCCGCTCGAAACTGGCGTCCCGGCGATCGCGCGGCGTCACCGCGGCAAAAGCGTCGGCCGCCTTGCCGTCGCGCTTCTTCGCGGCATAGCCGAGCGCCTCATCCGCGAACGAGCTGGCGCCGCCGCCTTCGTTGTTGCGACTGTCGTTGAACGGATCGAGCATCAGCGACAGGAACGAGCCCATCGCCTGGAAGCCGGCCTGCGGCAAGCTCGCGGTCGGCTCGCCGGAAATCTGCGCCAGCGCGTTGGTGAGATTCGCGCCAGTGAGATTGAACACGTTGCCGAATCCCGCCGGCAGCGGCGCGCCGCCGAGGATCGCGGTGTCGATCGCATTCGCCACATTCATGACGTTCGAGTTCGCGCCCGCCGGCAGGATCGGCGTCAGCAAACCCGGCCCAAGGTTGAGGAAAACGTCGCCGTTGACGAGGTCATAGGTGAATGTCGGGTTGGTGGCGAAGTTGCCGATGACGGTGGCGCCCGAAAACATCCCGCTCAGCGCCGCGGCGTCGATGATCCGGTAGCTCGCGGCCGCGATGAGGCGCTGGTTCAGCGACACGGTCACGCCGCCGGCGAGAGTCGCGGCGCCGGTGACGGTCACGAGCGGCGCCGTGGTCGGCGTGACGAACAGCGACAGCATGCTGCCGGCGTTGAGATTGAGATTGCCGTTGAAGCGGAATGTTTCCCCGGCGTTCCGCGTGAACGTGGCGCCGGCGTTGAACGTGGTGTTGCCGAGCGCGCCGATGCCGGTAAGCAGCCCGCCGGCGTTGAACGTGGCGGTCGCGGTGCTGGTGGTGTCGGTCGTATTGAAGTTCACCAACCCGCTGCTGGTGATGGTGGCTGCGCCGGCGGTGCTGGCGTTGTTGAAATTGATCGTGCCGGTGTTGGTGAGGTTGGCGCTGCCGGCTGAGCTGGTGTCGTTGAAATTGGTCGTGCCGGCGTTGATGATGTTGGCGCTGCCGGCCGTGCTCGAGGCGTTGAAATTCAGCGCGTTGTTGTTGGTGATATTGGCGCTGAGGGCCGTGCTGAAGTTGTTGAAATTGATCGTGCCGGTGTTGCTGATGGTGGCGCTGCCGGCCTTGGCCGTATTGCCGGCATTAATGCCCAGAAAATTGATCGTGCCGGCGTTGGCGATGTTGGCGCTGCCGGCGGTGCCCCGTTGGTTGAAATTGATCACGCCGGTGCCGGCGTTGGTGATGGTCGCGCTGCCGGCCGTGCTGGTGCCTGTGAATATGATCGTGCCGTCGTTGGTAATGTTGGCGTTGCCGGCCGTGCTCGAGCTGAGGAACTGCACCCCGCCCGGGGTGAGGCCGAGGCCGCCGGGGAAATTGCTGTGGTTGACGATGGTGGCGTTGCCGGCCGTGCTCTGTGACAAAAACTGCAGGACAGTGTCGCCAGCCTGGTTGGTGATGGTGGCGTTGCCGGCCGTGCTTGTGTTTGAGAAAAACACAACGCTGGGCTGGGCCCCTGCCGCGGGAGTGAGGTTGGTGATGACGGCGTTGCCGGCGGTGGACGTATTGCTGAAAGAGATGCTGCCGCCGTTGTTGTTGAAGGTGGCGCTGCCGGCCGTGCTGGCGTTGTTGAAACGGATTTGGTTGCCAGCGGCGAGGTTGAAGGTCGCGTTGGCGCCGTTGGTGACGATGCCGGCGCCGTTGAAAGTAAGAAAGAGGAGGTTGAATTGACCGGCACCTGAAAAGGTGTAGGCCGGCGCCCCGGCGTTGAAGGTGAAACCGCCCAAGCTGTCGACGACAACCGTCAAATTGGTGATGGTCGAGGCGCCGAAGAACGCGGTCCCGGTCAAAATGTCGGGACGCACGCCGCCGACAAAGTTTTGGCCGCCGCAACCATAACAGTCGTCAACCGGGGTGGGAGACCAGAACCCATCCACGGCGCGGGCCGGCCCGCCGGGCGCCAGCGCGAACATCGCCAGCGCAGTGCCGGCCAACAGTGCGCGGCGGCGCCTCAGCGCCGCCCCGGCCTGTCTTGCCGGTTGATCCTCAGCCCTACTCACGTGACGCCCCACCGCCACCGCTGACTGGAGTGAGAATTATGCACATTGGCGCGATGCCAAACAAGAGGACCATGAGCAGTGTGCGCTGGCCGATTGGGTCAGCACAGCCGCTAGGCCGCAATTTCGTGTTTCGCTGGTCGTCCCCGGCGCGGCCTGGGTTTCACTAGGGCATCGGCTTTTGGCGCGCCCTGATCCGCGCATCGCTTATTTGAGCTGATCGGCCACCTTGTCGATGCCGGCCTGCGAGCAGACGTCGTCCTTGCCGGGCGAGCCGGACACGCCGACGGCGCCGATCACCTCATTGCCGACCTTGATCGGCAGGCCGCCGCCGAGCGCGATCACGCGCGTATATTGCCGCGATCCAAAGGCCGTCTCCGGCCGGTCTTGTAAGCGCTTGACGAAATCGGCGGACGGCTGGCTGAAAGTGCGCGCGGTGAAGGCCTTGCGCTCGGCGCCCTCATTCGTGTGCAGACCGGCGCCATCGCCGTGCAGCAGGACGATGAGGTTGCCGCCGCGGTCGACCACGGCGGCCGACGCCCTGAAGCCCATGCTGGTGCACTTATCGAGCGCGGCCTGGGCGATGCTCTGCGCCAGGCCAAGCGAGACGATCTTTTGCGTGAGCACGCCCTGCGCGCCGGCCGGCGACGACAGCACGGCCGCGACGACCGAACACGCAAGCGCCCTCAAAATCCGCGACATGGAAACCTCCCTGATTATTTCTGGTGGCTGTGCCGCCACTGTCATGAGCATACCCCGATCACAACGGTATAGGTCGCGGGCACGGAAATGTGAGAAGGCGCTCGTCCGGCATCAGCCGGCGAACGTTCGCGCGGCGAGCACGGCGTTCAAGCCGCCGAAGGCGAAGGAGTTGCTCAAGGCCGCGCGCACCGGCATGCGGCGCGCTTCGTTCGGCACGTAGTCGAGATCGCAATCCGGGTCGGCGCCGAGATAATTCATGGTCGGCGGCGCGATGCCGTCGCGGATCGCCATGACGGTGGCGACGAATTCCAGTGCGCCGGCGGCGCCGAGGGAATGACCGACGATCGATTTTGTGGACGACACCGCCAGCTTTCGCGCGTGCGCGCCGAAGCTCTTGTGCAAGGCCGCGGTCTCGGCCGCGTCGTTGGCGACGGTGCCGGTGCCATGCGCGTTGACGTAATCGATCTGCTCGCCCGCCAAGCCGGCATCTTTGAGCGTTGCGGAAATCGCGCGCGCCATGCCGTTGGGATCGGGCGAGGTCAGGTCCTTGGCGTCGGCGCTCATGCCGAAGCCGGCGACCTCGGCCAGGATATCGGCGCCGCGCGCGCGCGCATGCTCGAGCTGCTCCAGCACCACCATGGCGGCGCCTTCGCCGATGATCATGCCCTTGCGATCCCTGGAAAAGGGCCGGCAGGTGTCGGACGACATGATGCGCATGGCTTCCCAGCCCTTCATGCCGCCGAAGGTAATGCTCGCTTCGGTTCCACCGGTCACGGCACAGGTCACGCTGCCGCTGCGCACCATGTGGAAGGCGAGGCCGATGGCATGGGTCGCCGAGGCGCAAGCCGACGAGATCGCGAAAGCCGGGCCTTTGGTGCCGCAGAACAGCGACACTTGGCCCGCCGCGGCGCTGATCATCGCCTTGGGGATGGTCAGCGGATGCAGGCGCGCGGCGCCTTCCGCATAGAGCCGGTGAAAGCCTTCATCGACGGTGGTATGACCGCCCGATCCGGTGCCGACGATGGCCGCGGTGCGCTCGGCCAGCTCATCTTGCAGCACAAGCCCGGATTGCTTGACGGCCTGCCGCGCCGCGACCACGGCGAACTGCGAGACGCGGTCGAGCAGCAGCAGTTGCGACGATTCAAAATGCTCCGCCGGATCGAAGCCCTTCACTTCGCCGACCAGCTTGCCGGTGGCCTGCGCCGCGGTTCCCAGCGTCGCCGGCGCGAAACCCGAGCGGCCCGCGACCAAGGCATCCCAAAACTCTTTCGTGGATTGTCCGACCGACGAGATCGCGCCGAGGCCGGTGATGACGACCCTGTTCAAGCGGTTTTCGTCCGCGCGGCGACCAGCCGATTAACCGTGTCGATGAGGTCCGCCACGGTCTTGCTCTTGATGTCCAGGTTGGCGTTGAACGGCAGCTCGATATTGAATTTCTCCTCGATGTCGAACGTCAACGACACCACTTCCATGGAATCCAGCCCCAGTTTGTCGAGCGGTTCCGACGGCTGCAATGTGGCGCTGCCATTGTAGCTTTTCCGGCTGGTGATCATTTTAATGATGGTATCGGCGGCATCGGCCATGCGTATTCATCCTTGATCAAGACCGGCGCCGCTGCGGCGGCGCGTCAAAGATCGTCATACGATCTTACTGTGTGAGATTCTTCACGAAAACAATGCGCCATTTTTACGGTTAAGTCGAGCATTCCGTTGAATTCGCTCGGTGAATTGGCCGTTGTTGGCACACCAACGAGCGTATGGATAACGCTAGTTCTTGAGCCGGTAGCCGGTCTTGAAAATCCACCAGATAATCGCCAGGCAAAGCCCCAGGAACAGCGCCGTCATCGCGGCGCTGATGGCCGGGCTGACGTCGGCGATCTCGAAAAAGCTCCAGCGGAACCCGCTGATCAAATAAACCACCGGGTTGAACAGCGTGACGGTCTGCCAGAACGGCGGCAGCACGTGGGTGGAATAGAACGTGCCGCCGAGAAAGGTCAGCGGCGTGATGATCAGCAGCGGCACCACTTGCAGCTTCTCGAAACCGTCGGCCCAGATGCCGATGATGAAGCCGAGCAGGCTGAAGGTCACCGCCG
Source organism: Hyphomicrobiales bacterium (assembly GCA_016201085.1). Taxonomy (GTDB): domain Bacteria; phylum Pseudomonadota; class Alphaproteobacteria; order Rhizobiales; family Xanthobacteraceae; genus Pseudolabrys. Next base: position 4,866 of record JACQDO010000514.1, read on the forward strand.
TCAGCACCAGGAAGGTCAGCATCCAGAACGGATGCAGGATGTGCAGCGGCACGAATAAATACGACGTGGCCAGGATGATTAGGCCCAGGACGATCGACTTGGTGGCCGCCGCGCCGACATAGCCGAGCGCGATTTCGAACGAGGACACCGGCGCCGACAGCAGCTCGTAGATCGTGCCGGTGAAACGCGGAAAATAAATGCCGAACGAGGCGTTCATCGTGCTCTGCGTCAGCAGCATCAGCATGATGAGCCCGGGCACGATGAAAGCGCCGTAGCTGATGCCCTCGATTTCGGTAATGCGCGAGCCGATGGCGGCGCCGAACACCACGAAATAGAGCGAGGTGGAGAGCACCGGCGACACGATACTCTGCCAGATGGTGCGGCCGGTGCGCGCCATCTCAAAACGATAGATCGCGTGTACGGCGCGCAGGTTCATGGGCGGTCGCTCACCAGTCCGACGAAGATGTCCTCGAGCGAGCTCTGCTCGGTGCGCAGGTCGCGAAAGCCGATGCCGGCGCGGTTGAGATCGGCGAGCAGCGTCGTGATGCCGGTGCGCTCGAGCTGGGTGTCGTAGGAAAAAATTAGATCGCTGCCATTGGCGGACAGCGTCAAGGCATGCGCGCCAAGCTCGGCCGGCACGGCCTCGAGCTTTTTCTGCAGATGCAGGATCAACTGCTTCTTGCCGAGCTTGCGCATCAGCTCGGCCTTGTCCTCGACCAGGATGATTTCGCCCTTGCTGATGACGCCAACGCGGTCGGCCATG
>JACQDO010000515.1 GCA_016201085.1 Hyphomicrobiales bacterium
CAGCCCATACCAGGCCGAAACGTACAGGCCGGGAAGCCCCGCCTCGTCGACCGTGGGGATGTCGGGAGCCGACGGCAGCCGCGATTTTGCCATCACGGCGATGGGACGAATTTTGCCGCTGCGATACATGGCCACGGAGCCGCCCGTCATTTGATCGAAGAACAAGGTGATATGGCCGGCCACCACGTCATTGAGGGCCTGCGCGCCACCGCGATAGGGCACCACGCGCAGGGGCACGCCGGTCATTTTCTGGAAATAGACGGCAGCCAGATGCGCGATGCTCCCGATTCCGGCGGTCGCCACCGTGGCCTGATCGGGGTTGGCCTTCAGCCACGCAATCAATTCCTGCAAGTTCTTGGCGGGCACGTCGCTCTTGGTGGCGATAACGTAGACGTTGGATGGCAAGAGGACGATCGGTTGCAAATCCTTGCTGAGGTCGTACTGGAGATTATAAAGCGCGCCGTTGAAGACATGCGTACCCAGATGGCCGATGCCGATGGTGTAACCGTCGGGCGCGGCATGGACCGCACGGCCGACGCCAAGCGAGCCCGCGGCTCCCGGTGCGTTCTCGACAACGATGGCCTGTCCGAGCGGCGTGCGCATCCGCTCGCCGAGCATGCGGGCGAGCGTGTCGGCTGGCCCGCCGGCGGCAAACGGAACGATGATCGTGATCGGTTTTGACGGGTAGACTTGTGCCGAGGCCGCGCCGATCTGCAACGCCAAGCCGCAGAGGACGGCAAAAGCCAGCCTAAATATTGCCTGTCGGTTGGATGCTGGATCAGTCATGAGAATACCTATACCGGTTCATTCGACTTGGCTTCATCCGCGATGCGCAAGGCGCGCACAAATCGCGAATTGCCGACGTACCAGGCCACCAGGGCGGTGAGTTCGACGATCTCCTGCGGGCAAAAGATATTTTCCGCCGCTGTGAAAATATCGTCGTCAACCTCGCCGTTCTGCGCCGCTTGTTCGATGAAGCCCAATGCGGCGCGTTCCCTGGTGTCGAACAACGGCGAGCTTTGCCAGACGGCAAGCGCGGCAAGTTTGGCCGGCGGCACGCCGCAGGCGATGGCGATGGGCCGGTGCACCGACTGTTCGTAGGCGGAGGCGTTCACCTGCGCAATGCGCAGGATGAGCAGTTCCTGCAAGTCTCGCGGCAAAGACGATTCTTCGCGCAGCGCGGTGGCATAGGCCGCCTGCGCCCGCAGCATTTTTGGCGCATGCCCGACGACCTGGTGGATATTGAGCAGCCGGCCGCGCTTGGCGCGGATGCGGGCAAACATGTCGGCCAGGATTGCGTCGTTCGACGGTTCCGCGACGCCGCCTAAACGGGATATCGAGCTTTTCGGGTCCGCCATGCCGTCGGCCTATTTTTCGCTATGATGCACGAGTCTCTTGCCAGAACTCGCGCCGAAACGTAAGCGCTGTCGGACAGGGCTCAAGTCTTCGAGAACCGCATAAATATGGCCGAAACTTACGACCTGATCCTCAAGGGCGGCACCGTCGTCAACCACGATGGCGAGGGTGCGCGGGATATCGGCATCCGCGCCGGCCGCTTTGCCGCTATCGGCGACCTTGCCCGCGCTTCGGCCGGCGAGACGATCGACTGCCGCGGCCTGCATCTGCTGCCGGGGGTGATCGACAGCCATGTGCATTTCCGCGAGCCGGGGCTGACCCACAAGGAGGATCTGGAGACCGGTTCACGCGCGGCCGTGCTCGGCGGCGTCACCGCCGTGTTCGAGATGCCCAACACCGATCCGACCACCACCACGGCCGCAGCGCTGGCCGACAATGTCAAGCGCGCGTATCACCGCATGCATTGCGACTTCGCCTTCTATGTCGGCGCCACCCGCGAGAACACGAAGGACCTCGGCGAGCTCGAGCGGCTGCCCGGCTGCGCCGGCGTCAAGGTATTCATGGGTTCCTCCACCGGCTCGCTGCTGATCGAGGACGATGCCGGCGTGCGCGCGGTGCTCAAGGCGATCCGCCGCCGCGCCGCCTTCCATTCCGAGGATGAATATCGCCTGCGCGAGCGCATGAGCCTCCGCATCGAGGGCGATCCGCGCTCGCATCCGGTCTGGCGCGATGCCACCGCCGCGCTGATGTGCACGCAGCGCCTGATCGCGCTTGCGCGCGAGACGGGCAAACGCGTGCACGTGCTGCACGTGACGACGAAGGAAGAAGCCGCCTTCCTCGCCGAGCACAAGGATGTCGCCACGGCGGAGGCGACGCCCGCGCATCTCACGCTTGTCGCGCCCGAATGCTACGAGCGGCTCGGCACGCTGGCTCAGATCAATCCGCCGGTGCGCGATGCCTCTCACCGTGAAGGTCTCTGGCACGCCCTCGCGCAGGGCGTGATCGACTCGATCGGCTCCGATCATTCGCCGCATACGCTTGAGGAAAAATCGCAGGTCTATCCGAAGACCCATTCCGGCATGCCCGGCGTGCAGACGCTGGTGCCGATCATGCTCGACCATGTGCATGCCGGCAGGCTTACACTGCAGCGCTTCGTCGACCTCACCAGCGCCGGTCCGGCGCGGTTGTTCGGCATCGCCGGCAAGGGCCGCATCGCGGCGGGCTATGACGCCGACCTGACAGTGGTCGATCTCAAGCGCAAGCAGACCATTACCGATGAGTGGATCGCCTCGCGTGCCGGCTGGACGCCCGTCAAGGGCGTGAGCGTGTCCGGCTGGCCGGTCGGCACTTTGGTGCGCGGCCACAGGGTGATGTGGGAAGGCAGTTTGATCGCTGGGAGCCAAGGGGAACGCGTGCGTTTCCTGGAAACCTTGGCCAGTTAGCGGCGTTTTGACGGTTGCGTGGCCTGTGCGGCGGCAGATGAGTTTTCCCCAATCTTTATGCGGTTTTGTGCTGTGGAATTGCAATCGCCGCACGAGAGGCTATCACCGGTACCCACGCACCCCTGTTCGGGCCATGGTTCGCGGGACTTCGGGGCAGGACCACAATGAGCGGTGATCTCGTTTCGCTCCGCATGCTGTTGATCGCGGCCGCGCAGCCGGATCGGGAGCTATGGCGGCAAGCCGCGGCCATGGCGTCGGTTCCGGTCGATTTTACGGCGCATGCCTCGGCCTCCGCCGCCTGTACGTTCGCCAATGATGGCGCCGACATCTGCGTGGTCGATGGCGATTTGCCCGATGCCGACCAGGACAAGGTGATCGCAACGGCACGTGCGTTGAACCCGGCACCCCTGGTGTTCATGTCATCGCTGCAAGGCAGCGCCAGCCGCGAACGCATCGACGGCATGCTGAGAAAACCGTCAAATGTGGACGAGGCGCGCAAGCTGGTGGAAATCTGTGTCCGCGCCAAGATCCCCAGCCGCGTGCTGATAGTCGACGACTCCAGCACCATGCGCAGCATCGTGCGCAAAATTTTATCGGCCAGCCATTTCAAATTGGATATTCACGAAGCGGCGGAAGGCATTGCCGCGCTCAATCAGCTGCGCGACGGCAATTTCCACATGGTGTTTCTCGATTACAATATGCCCGGCTTTAACGGATTGGAGACACTGGCGGAAATCAAGCGGGAAACGCCGAACGTGGCGGTGGTGATGATGACCTCGATGATCGATCCCGTCATCGCCGAGCGCGCGAAGGCTGCCGGCGTACTCGCCTTTCTCAAGAAGCCGTTCTATCCCGCCGATATCGACCGGGTGCTCGAACGCTATTACGGCCTGCACATGTCGCGCGGCTAACCGATCAAGTTTTCGGAAATGATGGGGTGAGCGGTGCCGGCGTTACTGCCGGTGCTGCTCAACCGTGAACTCACCGTTGCGGATGCGGACGCCGAGGCCTTCCGCGAAGGTGGCCGCCGCTTCCTCGCCGTAAGTGGAAACGAATTCGGCCAACGCGGCGAACAGGCAGGCCTGCGCCATGCAGTCGCCGTCGATGCCGTCGAGTCGCGCCTCGGCCCAGGCTTCATGCAGGTAGCCCAAGGCCACGCGTTTCTGCTCGTGGTCCGGTACCGGCTCGCGCGAGTGAGTGGATCGCCCAGCTATGGTCATTGTCACCTTCGTCCCCGGGCGCCCTGGCTTAAGGACACCAGTCCCATATCCCGACGGGACGTTAGCATGCGAACGATGCCGCATAATCGGCAAGTTAAGGAAAGGTTAACAACGACGGGGGTTAACGCATGATCCCGAAAAGTGGGCACCGGTTTTCGGATCAGATCGTGCGTCTAATTGGCGTAGCGCGCGGTGATTTCACGCGCGATTTTGGCGCCTTCGTCGAGATAGCGGCGGATGGCGGTATCGGCGGCCGGCGTGCAGGTGCGATAAGTCTGCTGGAATCCGCGGTAACCACGATTGAAGCGGGCGACGATCTTGTGCCGGCGATCGCCGCTGGGGGCCTCGGCGTCGATCAAGGCCTGCATTTCGTTACGCCATTTCTGCCCCTCGTTGGCGCCGCAGACCGCGCGCAGATATTGCAGCGAGCCGAGGATCTCGGCCAGCCGCTCCAGGTCGCCGTCAAAGGGGGCGGGTCCGCCCTCCACGGCGCGCGCTGGCAGCGTAAGGCAGAGCAGGATCGAGCCGATGGCGAGAAGCTTGTTCACGCGAGTGATATGCCCATGCTCGCGGCCAATCGCAAGGCGGGTGCGTTCACGACTTCCGATTAAGGATATCGATCGCGGCGGCAACGATCTCGGCCAGGCCGTCGGTCGTGCGCAAGCCGTTAATCTCCGCCGGCGGCAACCAGCGCGCGTCGTCGAGTTCCTCGTTGAGCGCGATCTCGCCGGAGCGCCAGCGCGCCGCGTAACACATGACGACGAAATGCCGCTCGATGCGGCCTTCCTGGTCGCG
>JACQDO010000516.1 GCA_016201085.1 Hyphomicrobiales bacterium
CGCGCTCCGGCTGATCCAGCAGGGCTACCACTTCGTAATTGCAGGAACCGGCACATTTTCAGCGGCGATAACATACTTGCCATCCTTGATTGTCGCGACGTTGACGGTCAGGCCCGTAACCGGGAATGGCGCATCATTCGTGTAGGTCAGATTCGGCAGGATGCCGAAGGTCTGATCGCTCGGGAGTTGTGTCGCCATCAGCGCCGTGCGAACCGCCTCACCAGTGACTTTGTCGGCGCCGACCTTGCGTGCAGCAGCTTCGATCGCCCGCAGCGCGACCAGCGTCTGATTAAAGCCCATGACGCTCGCGACGGACCATGTCACCTGCGCCTTGTATTTTGCGACAACCATTTGCTGGAAATCATGGGCCTTGGTCTTTTCGTCGGTTGGCACGGCCATGCCGTAGACCTCATAATCGCCTTCCAGATCCTTCATCCCACCGATGGCCTTACCCGAGGCAATCAAGCCATTGTGCGAACTCATCATGATTGCAATGTCAGTCTTGCCGAGCGCCTGCAGCGCACGCTTGGTCGCTACGACCGCGGCCGTGTTGGTCTGGATATCGATCACTTGCGCGCCCTTGCGGATCACGCGGCCAATCTGCGTCGTCAGATCGGTCGGCTGCACTTCGGTATAAATCGTCTCGACGATCTCGGCCTTGTCCGGGTTGTCTTTGGCGAACTTTTCCGCACCCTTGGCAATATCGACATAAGCTGGCGAGGCTTCCGAGGAAATGATGGCAACCTTCAGCGGTCCCTTGATGCCGCGCGTACTGCGGAACCATTCGAAGAACGCCGCCGCCTCATGGCCGTAAGTTGGACGCGGGTTGAAAATCCAGGGATCCGGCTTCCAGGCGAATCCGTAAGCTGCGGTCGACATGAACATCGGCACCTTGTCCGCTGGAAGCCGGCCCTGGAGCGCGGCGACGTCAGGTCCACCGACGCCGAGAACGGCCACCGGATTGAGCTCGGCCTTGATGCCGGGCCAAAGGCTCGCCGTCTGCGCCGCGTCGTAACGGCCGTCATAGTCCTTGATCCCGACCTTGATGCCCATTCCCTTGCCGATTTCGTCGTTCCACCAATCGACGGCGGCACGGCGCGCGCCGACAAGATCCTTCATGATATCGGCGTAGGGACCGGTAAAGTCGGCAATCGAGGCAATGTTGTAGGTCGTCTGCGCCGAAGCGGGGAGCGCCAGTGCGACGACCGCCGCTGCGGCGGCGCCTGCGATCCATTTAGAAAGTCTGCTCTTCATCTCTACGTCCTCCCGTTACTATTTTGTTTTATGGACACCGCCCTGCGGTGGCTTCGTTACGTTCAGTATGGAAACGGCCACATCCGATACGACCGCTTCAGGATATTCCAGCGATGCATCAGGCCGCGCGGCTCGAAGATCAGAAATGCTGCGATGACGCTGCCGAGAAACACGTTCATCAGGGCAAATACGACATCGCCGCCGATCGATGGGAATTGCGAGACGACGGATGGCCCGAGCGACACGAAGCCCTCCTGAATGCATTTGATGACGACGACGCCGACGAGAGCGCCGGTGATCGACCCCATGCCGCCGACGATCACCATCGCAATGAACCAGATCGAGTTGAACAGCGTGAACTGATCGACCGCGACAAAGCGAACGAAATAAGCCCACAACCCGCCGCCGACGCCGGCATAGAAGGCGCCGACCAAGAACGCGGTCGCCTTGGTGGCCACGACATCAATGCCCATAATGCCGGCTGCGACGTCGTCGTCGCGCACCGCCACGAAAGCGCGTCCGTACCGGCCCCGCACGATGCCGTAAGCGCCGTAGGTCATGAGCGCCGCGACGGCGAGACAGAGATAATAGATCGAGATATCCGTCGCGAACGCAAATCCGAACAGGCTGGCAGGATCGAGCGTCAGCCCGTTCGAACCGCCAAACCAGGGCAGGTTCAGAACGAAGAAATGAAACAGCGCTTGGGCGGCGATCGTCGTCAGCGCCAGGTAGAACCCCTTGATGCGCACCGCCGACAATCCGAAGATGAAGCCGAACGAAGCGGCGGAACATCCGCCCAGCGGAATCGTCAACCAGAACGGCAGCCCCAGTTTCGTGGCCAGAAAACCGGTCGTGTAGGCACCGACGCCCATAAAGGCGGCCTGTCCCAGATTGATCTGGCCGGCATAGCCGGTGGTGATCTGAAGGCCGAGGACGATCACCGACGAGATCAATATCAGTGTCGAGATGGCGAGCAGCCGCGGCCCGAACAAGACCGGCAGCAGCAGCAGGAATGCCAGAAACAGGGCGAGGGCAATCTGCTGCGGACGCGTCCGCACCAACGCCGCATCGCGCGCAAAACTGGTGGCGAAAATGCCGGCCGGATCCATCGCTCAAACCCTCTCGATCGTTCTCCACCCGAACATTCCGGTCGGGCGGATAAACAAGATGACAAGCATGATCACGAACGGAAATACCGAGCCAACCGCTCCGCCGACCACCGGGTCGACATAGGCTGTCACAAGTCCCTGCACGGCGCCGACGATCAGACCGGCCAACAAGACTCCGGCGATCGACTCGAATCCGGCGAGCAGGGCCACCGGCAGCGCCGAAAGCCCGATATCCGACGCCAGGAAATTCAGCGACTTGCCGCTGAGGTAGATGATCGCGCCGAGGGTCGACAATACGGCGCCCAGCGCCCAGGCGAAAGCGATGGAGCGTTTCACCGAGATTCCCATCGACAACGCGACCTGATGATCCTCGGCGACCGCGGTCATTTTGAGTCCGGCGCGGGTGTTGTTGAAGAACCACGACAGGCCCAGTCCGACGATCACCGTGATCACGGCGCCGATCAGCAGTGATCGCGGAATCAGGATGTAGCCGATGATCACCGGCTTCAACGCGAAGATGATCGGAAACGGCCGGACCTGCGGTCCGAATATCAACAGGATGAGGCCCCTGATGAGAATCAGCAGGCCGATCGTCACCATCACCATCGCGAAACTGGACTCGCCGACGAGACGCGAAAAAAAGATGCGCTCGATGATAAGTCCGAAAATCGCCGATACCGCCATCGCCAGCGGAAGCGCCACGAACAGTGGCAGTCCGGTTTGGATGACCATCCACCAGACGATGAAGCCGCCGAACACGACGAGCTCGCCTTGCGCAAAGTTGAACACCTTCGACGCGCGGTAGATGACAATGAAGCCCATCGCGATAAGGGCGTAAAGGAGCCCTACCAGCGAACCGTTGACCAGGTAATTCAGAAAGTCGATCGTGTCGAACATTATGACACCCCGGTTATTTTGCGTCGCGGCTGGACCGCCGCGACGACCAGAGGTGCGGCATCCACGGAATGAACCAGTACGTTGGCTGCCATCGTCCCGCGGCGGCCATCCTGGTAGGTGACCGGGATCGAAAGCGCCACGCGATCCTTGCCGGTGTAGAGGCCGTCAATCAACTCTGCATAGCGCTCCACCAGAAATTCACGTCGTAGCTTGCGCGTCCGGGTCAATTCGCCCTCGTCCGGATCGAGTTCCTTGGGAAAGTTCGCAAAGCGTCGGACCTGGGCGTGAGCCGGCAGGAATTTGTTGATGCGGACGATCTCTTCGCGGATCAGATCGGCCACCGCCGTCATTTGCGACAGATCGGCGAATGTCGAATAAGCCAGCCTGCGTTCCTCCGCCCACCGCGA
>JACQDO010000517.1 GCA_016201085.1 Hyphomicrobiales bacterium
CGCGCGCGCGGCGATGCCGCCGGGGGCGGGCGACGGAGCGGGGTCGTGACGCTTGGGCTCGGCCATGTTGTCGATGATTCCCTCAAGCCCAAGATGGCACTCAGGCGTGGCAATTTCGAGGGTTCGAGCGGCTCTTGCCGGCTTCTCCCCACCGCTTTAGCCTCATTTTCCAACGATTTAGAACATTTGAGGGGGGATGCCGTGCGGCTGAAAGACAAAGTGGCGCTCATCACCGGCAGCGGGCGCGGCATCGGCCGCGATATTGCGCTCGCCTACGCCCGCGAGGGCGCCCGCGTCGTCATCAACGATGTCGATCCCGTCACCGCCGAGGCCACGGCCAAGGAGACGGGCGGCCTTGCCGTCGTCGCCGACGTCGCCAAGTCGGCCGATATCGCGCGCATGATCGAGACGATCATCGCCGAGAGGGGACGTATCGACATCCTGGTCAACAACGCCATGAAAATCGTCCCCGGCAAACTGGAAGCGCTGCCGGAAGCGGCCTGGGACACCACCATGAACATTGGGCTCAAAGGCGCGTTCATGGTGAGCCAGGCCGCCGCCAAGCACATGATCGCGCAGAAGTCCGGCGTCATCGTCAACATCGCCTCCATCGCCGGGCTGTTTCCCTACAATTGGGCCGGCGCCTATAGCGTGGTGAAGGCCGGCCTGATCATGCTGACCAAATTGCAGGCGATGGAATGGGCGCCCTACGGCATCCGCGCCAACGCCATCACGCCCGGTTACATCCGCACGCCCGGCACCGAGGCGATGTACGCCGATCCGGAAATCTACGAAGGCCGCCGCAAGGGCGTGCCGATGGGCCGCGTCGGCTCGGGCGAGGACATCGCCGGCCCGGCGGTGTTCCTGGCCTGCGACGAGTCGCGCTACACGACGGGCAGCGTGCTCGGCGCCGACGGCGGCCAGGCGGTCGGCTATTTCCTCACCGTGCCGGGAAGAAGGTTTTCCGGCGGGCGCATCGACTGACCGATAACGCGCGTCGGCGGGCCGCTATCATTCGGCCCGTCGTTGATCTGTATCGTGGCGCTTTTGACGTGCCGTAATTGCACTATAACTAATGACTCAAGGGGGAGGATCGTTTGTCGATTCTCGGGAGATCCTGTTGCTCGTTTGCCGTCGCGGTGCTTGCGACGGTGGCGTCCATCGCATCGGCTCAGGAAGGATTTTCACCGTTCTTTTCGGCCTCGCCGGCTATGTTCGATGCCTACGATAGTCCGCGCGAAATCGACCGGCGCGACGCCCCGGCCGCGCGCAAACGGCATAAGGCCAAGCGCAACAGCGTCTCCATCAATCAGCAAAAGTTGCCGGCCGGGCCGCTGCACATCATCGTTTCGATTGCCAAGCAGCGGGCGACCCTGTTCAGCAACGGCATTCCTGTAGCCGAGGCGCCGATTTCGACCGGTGTGCCGGGTCACCCGACCCCGATGGGGGTGTTCTCGGTGATTTCGAAGTCCCGCTATCATAAGTCCAATATCTATAGCGGCGCGCCGATGCCGTACATGCAGCGCATCACCTGGTCGGGCATCGCACTGCATCAAGGGCCGCTGCCCGGATTTCCGGCGTCGCACGGCTGCATTCGCCTGCCGGAGGCGTTCGCTATCAAGCTCTGGGCGCTCTCGAAGCTGGGCGCGCGCGTGATCGTCACGCGCGATGAAACCGCCCCGTTCAGAATTGAAAATGCGCGCCTGTTCGTGCCGAAAAAGCCCGAGGAAAAACCGGCCATCGTCGCGGAAACGCCCACACCGGCTTTTACCGCGTTGACTGTGACTATTGTCGAGCCGGCGGCTGCCGCCGACCCCGCCAAGCTGCCCGATGCGGCCAGGCCGGCCGCCGAACAGCAAAAGCGCAAAGGACCGGTGCAGGTCTTCGTCAGCCGCAAGGAGGCCAAGCTTTATGTTCGGCAAGACTTCGCCCCGTTGTTCGACGCGCCGGTGACCATCGCCGAGCCGGACAAGCCGTGGGGCACGCACGTTTTCACTTTGATGGACGTCAAGGACGACAAGCCGGACTGGAGCGCGGTGACGATTCCCAGCGGCTACGCCCATCGACCGGACCGCCACCACCGCAAGCTCTCGGCCAAGGAGTTCGAGCGCCGGCAGCAGCGCTTCGACGATCTCGCCAATGCGCCAACGGCGGCACAGGCGCTGGAACGCTTCGTGTTGCCGCAAGACGCTATCGACCGCATCTCGCAGTTGCTGGCGCCGGGGTCGGCTTTGATTGTCTCGGACAACGCGCTGAGCGACGAGACCGGCCAGGAAACCGACTTCATCGTCTTGACGCAATAAGTTCGTTGTTCATTCCGTGCCGGGACGCAGGTTTTCCGGCGGGCGCATCGACTAGCGCGTCGCAAGGATTAGTGCGGCTTGTACTCCTCGCGTTTGCTGTTCGCGATCTTGACCAGAGCCTCGGCCGCCTTGCGGTCCTCCACCAGGAAAGCGGCGAAGGCGGCCGGCGTCGTTGGCGCCGCCACAACCGCCTGCTTGTCGAGGAACCCGACGAACTTCGCATCGCTGAACACCTTGACGAAGGCGGCATTGACCTTGTCGACGATCGCCGGCGGCGTGCCCTTCGGCGCGGCCAGGCCCCACCAGCCTTGCCCGGGATAGCCGCCGAAACCGACCTCGGCAAAGGTCGGCACGTTCGGCAGCAGCGGCGAGCGTTTGGCTGCCGAGACCGTCAGCGCCTTGACCTTGCCGGCTTCGATCAAACCGAGAAAATTTCCGACGCCAAAGCGCGTGACCTGCACTTGGTTGGCCGCCAGCGCCTGCGCCGCCGGGCCGCCGCCTTTGTACGGCACGCCAACGATTTTCGTGCCCCACTGGTTGTTCAGCCATTTCAGGAACAAGTCGGGAAACGAGCCGTCGCCGAGCGTGGCGTAGTTGAGGCCGTCGGGCTTCGACTGCGCCAGCGTCTTGAGCTCGGCGACCGAATTCACGCCCAAGGCGGACGAGACAAACAGACCTTCGGTGAGAAAGAACAGCCGCGTCACCGGCACCAGATCGCCCGGCTGATAGGGCAGCTTGTCGAACAGCAGCGGATTGTAGGACATCGTGCTGTGATAGATCACGCACAGCGTATAGCCGTCGGGCGCGGCCTGCGCGCAGGCCTGCGCGGCGATGATGCCGCTGGCGCCGCCGCGGTTCTCGATGATCAAGGGCTGGCCGAGCTGCGGCTGCAGTTCGGCCGCAGCCGCCCGCATGATCACGTCGGTCACGCTGCCGGCGGCGATCGAGACGATCAGCCGGATCGGATGGTCCGGATAGGATTGCGCCTGCGCCGCCGACGCGCAGCAGGCGAGCAGAACACCGAAGATGAGCCGTCCGCGTTTCGTCATGGCCATTCCCTTCTTGTGCTTATAGCTTTCCTTCGAACGCCGCGATCGCGAAGTCGTCGACCATGGTGTAGCTCTGCCGGGCGGCGCCGGCATCGTAGCGCGCGATACCCGGCATGTCGGATTCGATCTCGCTGAACGAGTGCAGCAGGCCGCCGAACGTCAGCATCTGCCACTTGGCGCCGCTGCCTGCCATTTCCGCTTCGAAGGTGTCGCGGTCTTTCTTCGGCACCACCGGGTCGGCCGC
>JACQDO010000521.1 GCA_016201085.1 Hyphomicrobiales bacterium
TCGCCACATAGAACAGCAGCGCGCCGCCGACGAGCTTGAGGTAGGGGTAGGTCATCGCCTGCGCGATCACCAGCGTGAAGATGACGCGCAGCAGCACGGCAACGCCCGCGCCCAGCACCATGCCCCAAAGCCGCTGCTTGGGAGGCAGCGTCAGACAGGCCATCGCGATGACGACCGCGTTATCGCCTGACAGAATGATATTGACGAAGATGATCTTCAATGCCGCGAGCCAGAACGGCACGTGCATGAGATCTTGCCATAGAAAGCCCACTGCCGACCTCTTTTATTTTATTTGTCCGCCGTGTGTTCGGCGGTTCCTCCCTTGCGCGGCCGGAGCCGCGGCGAACGCAATCTACAATCCTCCGATGCGGTCTGACTAGCGGGCTGGCAACCGTAGCTTCCCTCAACCCACGATTTCGTTGTCGGAAAAGAATTGCGCGATCTCCTTGACCGCGGTCTCCGGCGCATCCGAGCCATGCACCGAATTTTCCTGGATCGACTTGGCGTGCGCCTTGCGGATGGTGCCGGGGGCCGCCTTGGCGGGATCGGTGGCCCCCATCAGTTCGCGATATTTGGCGATGGCGTTGTCGCCCTCGAGCACCTGCACCACCACAGGTCCCGACACCATGAAATCCACCAGGTCGTTGAAGAACGGCCGCTCCTTGTGCACGGCATAGAATTTCCGCGCCTGCGGCAATGAGATGCACAAGCGCTTCTGCGCCACGATGCGCAGGCCGCCCTGCTCGATCATGGCATTGATGGCGCCGGTCAAATTACGCGCGGTCGCATCGGGTTTGATGATTGAAAAGGTACGCTCGACCGCCATCGGATTGATCCTTCAGTGAGATTACCGGGAGAAAAGGTTGCCGCGGCTTATAGCGGGAGCCCTTATCTGCGGCAAGGACCGGCCGCCGGAAGGCGCGACACCAAGGCTTGCTTCGTGCGCCGCGCTCGGCCAAAAGGCGCGCAATGCTTGTCATCGACGATCTCACCGTTCGCATTGCCGGCCGCGCGCTCATCGAGGGCGCCGCTACGCGCATTACGCCGGGCGCCCGCGTCGGCCTGGTCGGCCGCAACGGCTCCGGCAAGACCACGCTGTTCAACGTCATCGCCGGCGAGCTCTCGCCCGAACACGGTAGCGTGGAACTGCCGCCGCGCTGGCGCATCGGGCGGCTGGCACAGGAAGCCCCCAACGGGCCGGAAAGCCTGATTGAGGTGGTGCTACAGGCCGACCGCGAGCGCAACGCGCTGCTGGCCGAGGCCGAGACCGCGCACGATCCGCACCGCATCGCCGAAATCCAGACCCGCCTCGCCGACATCGGCGCCCACGCCGCCCCCGCACGCGCCGCCGAAATCCTCGCGGGCCTGGGCTTCACCCATGATGATCATCAGCCATGACCGCGATTTGTTGGACAACGCGGTCGATCAGATTTTGTCGCTCGAGGCCAGGAAACTAACGCTCTATCGCGGCGGCTATTCCGACTTCGAACGCATGCGCGGCGAGCGCATGGTACTCGACCAGAAACTGATCAAGAAGCAGGAGGCGCAGCGCAAGCATCTGCAGGCCTTCGTCGATCGCTTCCGCGCCAAGGCGACCAAGGCGCGGCAGGCGCAGTCACGCGTGAAGATGCTGGCCAAGATGCAGCCGATCAACGCGCTGGTGATGGACGAAGTGCGCCCCATCCACTTTCCGGCGCCGGAGAAGCTGCTCTCTCCGCCGATCATTGCTACCGACGACGTCGCGGTCGGCTACGAGCCCGGCCGTCCGGTGCTGGCGGGCCTGTCGCTGCGCATCGACAACGACGACCGCATCGCCCTGCTCGGCTCCAACGGCAACGGCAAATCGACGTTTGTGAAGCTCCTGGCCGGCCGGCTTGCGCCCGAGCATGGCACGGTGACGCGTGCGGCGATGCTCAAGGTCGGCTATTTCGCCCAGCACCAGCTCGACGAACTTGACGAGGAACGCAGCCCCTACGATCACGTGCGCGACCTGATGCTGGACGCGCCGGAAGCGAAAGTGCGCGGCCGCGCCGGCGCGCTGGGATTTTCCGGGCTGACCGCCAACAACGCGGTGAAGACCTTGTCCGGCGGCGAGAAATCGCGGCTGCTGCTCGGCCTGGCGACCTTCGCGGCGCCGCATCTCATCATCCTCGATGAGCCGACCAATCATCTCGACATCGACAGCCGCGCCGCGCTGATCGAGGCGGTCAACGATTTTCCCGGCGCGGTGATTTTGGTGTCGCACGACCGCTATCTGCTGGAGGCCTGCGCCGACCGGCTGTGGCTGGTGCAAGGCGGCAAGGTGACGCCGTTCGACGGCGATCTCGACGATTACCGGCGCGCGGTGCTCGCCGGCGAGAGCCAGGGAATTACCGTCGGGTCGAAATCGTCCGCGCGCCCGGATCCGGTGCAAGCCCGCCGCGCCGCCGCCGACAAGCGCGCGGAGACCGCGCCGCTGCGCAAGCGCATATCGCAAGCCGAGGTGGTGATCGCGCAATTGACGCGCCAGCTTCATAAACTCGACGCCACGCTCGCCGACGGCACGTTATTCGCAAGCGATCCGGCGCGCGCCGCCGACCTGTCGAAGACGCGCGCCAATGTCGTGGCCGCGATTCAAAAGGCCGAAGAGGAGTGGCTGGCCGCCAGCGCGGCGTTGGAGTCCGCGTAAGGCAAAGTGCGCGCCGTCACTGCGCGCTGGTGCGTTGCGATGTCTGAGTGGTGGCGGTTTTCGGCTTCAACGGCTTCTTGGCTTTCTGCTTCTTCACCGGCTTTGCCGGCACGGGTGGGGCCGGCGCGCGGACGATTTCCTTCAACCGGCCGTCGGAGAAGTGATAGATGCCCGGCCATGTGCCGGTGAGATAAGTGAGCACGACCTTGCGCTCGCCCCTATCGCCGGTGCCGATGGCGACGTTGCCGGGAGCGCCGGCGCGCGCCACCGCTTGGCATTCGGTCATGCCGAGCGCGATGCCGCCCATCACTTTCGGCATGCCAGGATCGGCGCCGCCGAGCGTGCTGTCGTTGGGATAGGCCGAGACCGGCAAAGCGGCCGGCATCGGCGCGCCGGCCAGATCGCCGGCCATCGATCCGAAATTGCGGTCGGCCGGCGCGGCGGGCGCGGCAACCTGCGCCGGCTCAGCCGGAGCGGCTACCCAACAGCGGCCATCGGCACCGATCAGTTCGTTGGCTTCGACCGGGCCGCGCGGAGTGAGATCGGCATTCTTGTCGATGCTGGCCACGGCCCATTCCGGCCTGGCAAAAAGATCGACCTTCTTGGAGAACCAGCCACCCTCGTTGTTATCCTGGAACAATTGGGACGCATTCTTACAGCCGGCCACGGCTATAACGGCTGCGCAAAGCAGCGCAATCCTCGAAAAAGCGCGAAAACGCGACAAAACGGCTTCCCCCAAATGGACGCTTGGCAAGTGAACTATCGTATTGCCCCTTAAGACGTATTTTGCGTCAGCACGATGGCAGGGGGCAAGCGCTGGCGGCAAGGACGGTTACCGGCATGACCTCGGCCATTGGCCGATAGGGCAGCGGCCGATACGCGATTCTCCCTTTTGCCACGCAATTCCCGGCCAGCCAGGCCTCAGAACCAACTTCGCCGACCCCGGCTGGGCCTCGCCTGTCTTTTGCCCGCTCACGCCTGCTTCACCCAACGGCCGGCGGCGTCCGGCTGCCAGTAGGTGGCATCGTACCCCTTGGCCTTGGCGTCGCTCCAGGCGCCGCGCGCGGCGGCGACCGCCTCCTCGTCGTCACCGTCGAACACCAGCACGATACGCTGGTAGCTCTCGGCATCGGGCGGCACCGGGGCGCCGTCGATGAGAAAGCGCACGCTCGCCGCGTTCGGGTTGCCGTCGTTGACAGTGAGCAGCACCGGCTGTGCCGCGGCCTCCGGTTCGCGCCAGGTACCATGCGGCAGGAAGCCGTCGTCGCGATAGGTCCACAGATGCGCGTCGAGCGCCTCGATGCGCTCCGGCGAACCGCCCTGCACGATCGCCTTCCAGCCGCGCGCGAGCGATTTCTCCAGCAGCGGCGTGAGCACGCCTTCCAGCTTCTGGCCTTGCAGGTGGTAGAACAGGAGTTCGGTCATGGCACAACGTCACATTGTCAAAGCCGACAGGGTACTATCATACTGACGTCACCGTATCGCGGTACTCAAGCCGCGAACGAGTCAGTCAGGGAAAGACCTCACATGAAAACCAGTCAACTCAAAATGGCATTCGGCGCGGCAATGATCCTCGGCCTCGCCGCAACGGGAGCGATCGCGCAGACCGCCGAGCCCACCTTCAAGGGCGACCCGAGCGTGTACAAGGTGATTTTCGAGGATGCCAATTTCCGCGTGATCGAGGCGAACCGGCCGGCGGGCGTGAAGGACAAGCCGCACGGCCATCCGCTGCCCTCGATTATCTATAACGTCAACGACTGCAAATCGACACTGACGGGTGCCGACGGCAAGACGCGAGAGAGCATCACCAAAGCCGGCACCGCCGCTGCCGTGCCGATCATCGGCTCGCATACCGCCGAGAACATCGGCACCGCCGCCTGCAAGCAGGTCTTCGTCGAGAAGAAGTAAGCACCGCGCCATACATCCCTGCGTCGCTTAGCGCGGGTAATGCAAGCCGCCTCGCAAGGGGCGGCTTGTTTTTTCAATCCTGCGCCGCGATGCGTTCCTCGGACGCGCCCTGCTCTCGCGTCGGCAACATGCCTTTCAGCTTCTGGCCATGCAGGTGGCCGAACAGGATTTCGGTCAGGGCAGACGGCTCACCGTTCGCCTTTCCATGGCTTTCGAGCCGCGTGGCGAATGTGCACGATCAAGACTTGATCTGCCTCTACATCCCAATAAATCAAATAAGGATATCGACCGACAGGAAGCACTCGCGTATCTTGTTCGCCCGAAAGGCGACCGACATTCGGATATTCGCTAATCAATTCTATCGATTTCTTAGGCGCAAGCTTGACGTTGCGTGTTCCCTGCGGGCTGCGATCATCGAGGTAACTGAGGATAGCCGTCAGATCAGCGCGCGAACGGCGCGTGTGACGAACCTTCATAGGCCGTGGCGCTTCCAGAGAGCTTCGATTTCCTCGTCGGGAACAAATTCGCCACGACGCGCCTGTTCAAGACCTTCGCGTATTGCCGCCCGTGTTTCGTCGTCGAGCGGTTCAATCACCGTATCCGCCATCGAGAGAATGGCGAGGGCCACCGCGTCCTGATCATCGTCAGGCAGCGTTCTGGCCCTTGCGATGGCTTGTTCCAGCAGCTTGGTCATTGATTCAGCATATCACAGATTCACCTCTCATAATAATCCTTCACCAGCCGATCCAGCAGCCGCACACCCCAGCCGGAAGCCCAGCTCTTGTTGACGTCGGTCTGGCGCGAGTCGAAGCCGGTGCCGGCGATGTCGAGATGCGCCCACGGCGTCTTGTCGTCGACAAAACGCTTGATGAACTGCGCGGCGGTGATGGCGCTGCCGTAGCGGCTGCCGCCGGTGTTCTTCATGTCGGCGAATTTGGAATCGATCATCTTGTCGTATTCCTTGGCGAGCGGCATGCGCCAGACCAATTCGCCGGTCGCCTCGCCCGCTTTGCTCAGCCGCTCGGCCAGTTTGTCGTCGTTGGCGAATAGGCCGGCATATTCCTGGCCGAGCGCGACGATGATGGCGCCGGTCAACGTCGCCAGATCGATCATGAATTTCGGCTTGAAGCGCTGCGCGCAATACCAGATCACGTCGGCGAGCACGAGGCGGCCTTCGGCGTCGGTGTTGATGATCTCGATGGTCTGCCCCGACATGGATTTGACGATGTCGCCGGGACGCTGCGCGTTGCCGTCCGGCATGTTCTCCACCAGGCCGATGACGCCGACGGCGTTGACGCGCGCCTTGCGCGCGGCCAGCGCCTGCATCAGCCCGGTGACGCAGGCCGCGCCAGCCATGTCGCCCTTCATGTCCTCCATACTGGCAGCCGGCTTGATCGAGATGCCGCCGGTGTCGAAACACACGCCCTTGCCGATGAAGGCGACCGGTGCCTCGCCCTTCTTGCCGCCGTTCCAGCGCATCACAACCACGCGGCTCTCGCGCCACGAGCCAAGGCCAACGCCGACGAGCGCGTTCATGCCGAGCTTCTTCAGCGCCTTGAGCTCGAGCACCTCGACCGCGACGCCGACTTTCCTCAGCGCCTGCGCGCGGCGGGCGAATTCTTCCGGATAAAGAACATTGGCCGGCTCGTTGACCAGATCGCGCGCCAGCAGCACGCCATCGCCGACCGCAGCGCGCGCCGCATAGGCCTGGCGCACGGCGGCAACGTCGCCGACCGCGAGCGTCATGCTGACCGCGCCTTTGCGCTGCTCGTCGTCCTTCTTCTTGGTCTTGTAGCGATCGAAGGCGTAGGCGCGCAGCCGCACGCCCTGCGCCAGATCGGCCGCCTGCTCGGCGCCGAGAGCGACGTCGACGAACTCGGCGAATATCGTGCCGTCGTTCGCACTCGCCGGCAGCCTGCCCATGGCAACGCCGCCGAGCTTGAGAATATCCTTCGGCTTGAGCTCGGCGATTTTGCCGGTGCCGATCACCACCAGGCGGGCGACTTTCAGCCCCTCCGGCAGGATCAGCTCGAGCGCGGAACCGCTCTTGCCGGTGAAGCGCTCGGTCTTGGCCGCGCGGCTGACGAAATCGGCCGCCGGCGCAATCGCCTTGCGGGTGGCCGGGCCGAACTTGAGCGCATCGTCGCAGAACACGATGAGGACGCCTTTGGCCGGGGCTTTGAGGGGACCAAATCCGAGCTTCAGGGCATCGCTCATTGCGCGTGATCCTTATGCGAGAAAACCCGGCGGGCTGGCGGGTGTTTGATACCGTCTGCTATCGTATATGTCCTTCCCCTGTCCATCGGCGGCAAGCCTGTCAATTCGAGAATTTTCTGGGGACATTAGGATAATAGCCGCCGCGCCGAGGGCCGGCTTCCCGGCAATAGAAAAATCCGTCACAACAGGGTGTCTACCGGCGCGGCCTGCCCTTGGTGAAGTCATGCGGATCATTGCCTTGCTCGGCCTCATCGCGGGTATTTTTCTCGCGTCGTTCGTCGCGCAATCGATCCTCAACGCCGTCGGCGTTCCGCTCGATTTGATGGCGGCGAGCGGCGCCGGCCAGATCGTCAACTACGCCATTGTCTTGATATGCGCCTATCTGTTCGTGACGCGGGTCTGGCGCCAGTCCGTCACCGGCTATTTTCAGCTTTATTGGCAGAACGGGCGCAAGGCGCTCGACGGATTTCTGGCCGGCGCCGGACTGGCGCTCGCTGTCGGCCTGCTCTGGTACCTGTTCGTGTTCGCCGCCGGCGGCGCGCACTGGTCTTCGGCGGCATGGGCGCAAACCGACGCGCGCGCGCTGTTGAAATTGCTGCTGCCAGATCTCATCGCCATCGTGCTCGCGACGACGGAAGAGATCCTGTTTCGCAGCCTAGCCTTCAGATACCTGCTCACCTCGAACACGCGTTGGGCGGTGCTGCGGGCCATACTCGTGTCGGCATTCATCTTCGCCCTGGCGCATCGCTTCGACGACCCGCGGTCGTGGTTTGAGCTGAGGTTTCTCGGTCTGTTGATCGGCTTGACTTTGCTCGGCTGTCTGCTGGCGCTCGTTTATTACTTGACCAATTCGCTGGCCTGCTCGATCGGCGCGCATACCGGGCTCATTTGGATTGCCATCGCCAAAAAGACCCAGGTCATCCAGGTGGCGTCCTCGGGTTGGGAGATGAGCAATTCGTTCGATCCGCGCACGGGACCGGCGGCATGGCTGCTGTTTGTTCTGCTGGCCGTGCTGTTCTGGAGCCTGCGGCGCTGGCTGCGAGCCTCCTACGCCATCGAGAACTTCGATGATGGTACCCGGCGCGATGCCGAGCCTCGCGTGACCGGACGCGACTGGCAGGTCGCCATTCTCGGCACCTTGGCGTGCATCGCCGGATTTATCGCGATGCAAAACATGATCGAGCGCAAGCTGGCGCACGATGCCGCCACGTTTCCCGCGACGGTGAACGAATTCAAGCTCGCGCTGTCGCGCGGCGCCAGCCTGGATGCGGCCGCACGCGCGGCCAGACTGCAGCCGGCGGACTACCTGCGCTATGGACTCGATAAATTGACCCGGCAGGCGAACGGTCAAGTCGAAATCGCGGGGCTGGCCGCCGATATGCCGGGAGACGGACATCCGCTGACGATCCTGGTTCTCGCCGGCAACAAGACCGTGTTCCAAGGCGAGACTGCGGGGGCGCGCGTGGATTTTGCCCGCGGCTTCATGTTGACCGATGCGGCAGCCCGTCACGTCATGTTCGGCGGCCCTCTGTCGTGCGCGGCGGGGGAAGCGTTGCTCGGCGTCGTGCTATCGCCGACTATGACCTACGTTTCGTTTCCATTCCGCTGCCCCTAGTCCACGACCATGTGGCGGATATGATCGAGGCCTGGGAAGCGTCATGGTCAGCCATATAACCAAGGCGCTCTACTACGGTAAGATCACGCGATGCTCCAAGAGAGGGGGCATGATATGAAAACTGAGCAAGAGACATTCTGGTCCGGCGAGTTCGGCGACGCCTATACCGAGCGTAACAAGAACTCGTTCCTGCCTTTCCGCCTTGCGATCTTCGCCAAGTCACTCGCTCGCACGGCGGGCATCGCCAGCGCGCTCGAAGTCGGCTGTAATATCGGGGAGAACCTCGATGCTTTGCGGCATTTGTTCCCCGCGATCAAAACCGCAGGCATCGAGATCAATGCAATGGCGGCGAAACAGGCCGAAAAAAAGGCCATGCGGTCGTGTGTGCCTCGGTCCTCGACTCACCGCCCGCAAATTTTTCTGAACTCGTTTTCACCAGCGGCGTCCTTATCCACATCGATCCGGGCGCGCTTGAGGCAACCTATCGCTTCCTGTTCGGTCACTCGCGCCGGTATGTGTTGCTGATCGAATATTTCAATCCAACGCC
>JACQDO010000522.1 GCA_016201085.1 Hyphomicrobiales bacterium
AGATTGCCGTCGATCTCGATCACGGTGACCAGCAGCGCGATGCCCAGCCCGAGCGACAGTACGATGGTCGGCGTCAGCGCGCTCGGCCGGTGGATATTGGCGATGGCCATGCGCAGCACGGTGGAGCGCGCGCGCGGCGCGCGGCGGGCGGCAAACATCAGCAGCGACGCCACCAGCCGCAGCAGGACGAAAACACCGGCCGCGACCGCTACATAGATGATGGCGACGCGTTTGTCATAGGCGAGCAGCACGGCGACCGACGCCAGCACCAGTACCGCGGTCACGGTCAGCGCGATGTAGATCTTGCGGGGCCAACGCGGCTGCGCCGCCACCGCGTCGCGGAACAGTTCGCCGACCGGCACGTCATGCGCGCGCCCCAAGGGCCAGAGCGCGAAGGCGAGCGCCGTCAGCAGTCCATAGAGCAGCGCCAGCGCCAATTCGGCCGGATGCAGCGCCGGCACGATGGGGAACGGAATAATGGCGCCGAAGCCCCAGACGATCAGGTATGGCACCGTCGCGCCCAACACCACGCCGATGCTGCCGCCAACCAGCGCCAGCAGCAGCACCTGCGTGAGATAGACCGCGAACACGCGTCGGCCCGAAGCGCCGAGCGCCTTCAGCGTGGCGATCACCTCGCGCCGCCGGTCGAGATGGCTTTTCACCGCATTGCCGACCCCGACGCCGCCGACCAGGAGCGCGGTCAGCCCGACAATGGTGAGGAATTGCGTGAAGCGCACCACGTTGCGCTCGAGTTGCGGCGAGGCATTGGAGCGGTTGCGGATATCCCAGCCTGCCTCGGGCAACTGCGTGCGCGCTTGCGCTGTGACAGCCGTGGCAGCGGCGTCACTGGCGCCGCTCTGCGGCAGCCGCAGGCGATAATGCCAGCGCACCAGGCTGCCAGGCTGCAGCAGGCCGGTGGCGCGCAGCGCCGCCTCGCTCACCAGCAGCCGCGGACCAAAGCCGATGCCGCCGGCAAGCTTGTCCGGCTCATTGCTGAGCGTGGCGCGGATTTCGATGGAGGCATTGCCGATGGTCAGCCGCGCCGGCGGCGTGATGCCAAGCCGCGCTAGCAAGGTCGGGTCGGCGGCGGCGCCGAAGACGCCGTCGTGTTGCGCCAAGGTTTCGGCGAGCCGGCCGGGCGCGTCGAGCGTGACATCGTCGAGCGCGACTTTGCCGAACAGCGGATAGGCGCCATCGACTGCTTTCATTTCGACCAATGTGGTCTTGCTGTCGGCGCTCCGCGCCATGGCCCGCATGGTGGCGGCGGTCGACAGGCCGCCGTGCGCTTGCAGGAACGCCTTTTCGTCCGGGGTGGCCTCGCGCTGGATCAGCGTGAACGACAGGTCGCCGCCAAGAATGACCCGGCCTTCGCGCGCCAGCCCGTCGGCGAGACTTGCGGCGAGCGAGCCGACACCGGCGATGGCCATGCTGCCCAGCGCGATGCAGGCGACGAACACATAGAAACCGTGCAGGCCGCCACGCATTTCACGCCAAGCGTAGCGCAGCGCCAGCCAGCGGCCGCCCTCTTGCGCGGTTGCGCTTGCGGCCAGACTCATGACCCGTTTACCACATGGCCCGAACGCAGCCGCACCACGCGCTGGCAGCGCTGGGCCAGCGCGGAATCATGGGTGACCAGAACCAGCGTGGTGCCGCGCTTGGCATGTCCGGCGAACAACAGATCGATGATCTGCCGGCCGGTGTCTTCGTCGAGATTTCCGGTCGGTTCGTCGGCCACCAGAATCGCCGGATTGGGCGCCAGCGCGCGGGCGACCGCGACGCGCTGCTGCTCGCCGCCCGACAGTTCGGCCGGGTAATGATGCAGCCGTTCGCGCAAGCCCACCGCGGCCAGTTCGTCGCTCGCCCGCTCGCCGGCATCGGCGATGCCGGCCAGCTCCAGCGGCACCGCGACGTTTTCCAGCGCGGTCATGGTCGGGATGAGATGAAAGGACTGAAATACGATGCCGACATTGCGGCCGCGAAAGCGCGCCAGCGCGTCCTCGTCGAGCGCATGCAAGTTCTCGCCCGCCACCGCCACCGTGCCGGTATCGGCCCGTTCCAGCCCGGCCATCACCATCAGCAGTGTGGATTTGCCCGAACCGGACGGCCCGACCAGGCCGATTGCCTCGCCGCTGCCTATATTCAGACCGATATCTTTGAGGATATGAACGCGGGCCGCTCCCTGCCCGAGCGAGAGATTGACGCCGGCCAGTCTGATGGCCGGTTGCGCAATGGACGGCCCGGCCTGAGAGTTATTCGTCATGTGGTTCCACCGTTGGCAACCCCGCTCATATGGGACAAAGCCCGTCCGGGTCCAGCGCTTAGCGCTGCTGGCCCTGATCACGGTTATTTGCGCGTGGTGGCCGGCCGGTGGTTCCGCGCAGGTCGATGCCCCGGTGAGAATTGTGGCGCTGGGCGATTCGCTCACCGCCGGCTTAGGGCTGCCGGCGGAAGCCGCGTTCCCGGCGCGGTTGGCGGCCGCGCTGAAGGCCAAGGGCATTGCCGCAACAATCGTCAATGCCGGGGTGTCCGGCGATACCGCGTCCGGCGGGCTCGGCCGCCTCGATTGGTCGGTCCCGCAGGACACCGAGGCGGTGATCCTCGAACTCGGCGCCAACGATGCCTTGCGCGGCATCGATCCGGCCGTGACCAAGACGGCGCTCGCAAGCATCCTGAAAAAACTCGAGGATCGTCAGATCGCCGTGCTGCTCGCCGGCATGCGGGCGCCGCGCAATCTGGGCCCCGATTACGTCAACGCCTTCGACGCGATCTATCCGGCCCTTGCCTCGACTCACCCGGTTGTTTTCTATCCATTCTTCCTGGACGGCGTGGCCGGCGATCCCAAACTCAACCAAGGCGATGGCCTGCACCCGAACGCCGCCGGCGTCGACGTCATCGTGGCGCGTATCATGCCGCGGGTCGAACAGTTGATCGCCCGCGTGCCGGGAGCGCACAAATAGAAAACCGCTGCCATGCCGCGTCTGTTCACCGGTGTCGAAATCCCGTCCGAGGTGGGGCAGGCATTGGGCATGTTGCGCGGCGGACTGCCGGGCGCGCGCTGGATCACGCCGGAGAATTATCACCTGACGCTGCGCTTCATCGGCGACGTGGACGACGTCATCGCGCACGAGGTCGCCTCGCTGCTCGGCCGGGTCAAGCGCGGCGCCTTCGCATTGCATCTTGAGGGATTGACCTCGTTCGGCGGCCGCAAGCCGCGCGCAGTAGTGGCGACCGTGGCACCGGAGCAGGCGCTGTTCGAAGTGCAGGCGGAGCACGAACGGCTGATGCAGCGTATCGGATTGGAGCCGGAAGGCCGCAAATATTTGCCGCACGTGACGCTGGCGCGCCTGCGCGATTCATCCAATCGCGACGTGGCGGATTATCTGGCGACGCGCGGGCTGTTCCGCACCGCGAGCTTCCCGGTCTCGCGCTTCGTGCTGTTCTCGTCGCGCAATTCGGTCGGCGGCGGACCCTATGTGGTGGAAGCGAGCTACCCGCTGAGTGAGTAGCCCCGTCATTCCGGGACATCGCGAAGCGATGGACCCGGAATCCATAACCCCGGTCTTTGACTATGGATTCCGGGTTCGCCGCTACGCGGCGCCCCGGAATGACGAGGATAGAGTTACGCCGGCCGGAACAGCCACTTCCACTGCGCATCGAGGATCGCGGTCACGATATTGTGGCTGTCGACCATGGCCTCGCGCATGAACGACAGCGGCGTTGGCCGCGGCGGGTCGACTTCGCCCAGCACGCTGCCGTAATCGAGCTTGATCTCGGCCGCGAACTTGCGGGCGAGCTGCTGCATGCGCCGGTTATCCGGCAGCCACTGCATTTGCAGGGTCTTGATGCCGCGATTGCGCGCGGACAGCAGCGTGCGTTCGAGCAGTTCGGTGCCGACGCCGTGGCTCTGCCACGGCTGCTCGATGCTGAAGGCGGCCTCCGCTTCCGTGGCGAACGGCGAGCCGATATGGCGCAGCTCGGCGGCGCCGCGCAGCACGCCGTCGACGAAGAAGCCGTGCACCACGACCCCGACGGCGCTGATGGTGGCGGCGTGACGCGCGACGATCTCGTCGGAGATGGCGCCGGAAAATCGCCGGTGCCGGCTTTCCGGATCGAGCCGCAGCAGATGCTCGCGATAGGCGTCGGCCTCGCCGACCCATAATTTGCGCACAATGCCGCCGTCGGGCAAAAGTTCATGCATCTCGGCAACTCCTCGAAGTCGAATGGCCCTGCATGATGGAGTTTCCAGCCCCGCGGCGGCCGCCTGTTCCCGGCGAATCGCCTGTCCTTAGCTATATGGTGCAATGCAGCAAAATATCGACTAAATATTTCGCCATGTGGGCAGCCCATCTGCAAAAAGCGCATAGCTAACAGAGTGTTACCGTCACATTTGTGCAGCATTTGCTGCAGCATGCCGATCGCCTGCTACGCAGGGTCGATTTACAGACGGCGCGGATCGACTTAGGTCTCCCTGCCCGTCGGCTCCGGCGCGGCAGTTCACTCCGCCGGCAGTCCGCTCGCTTGCTCCCCATGTCCTAGGCCGCATGCCCGAAACCTTCAGAACGCGCTACGCGGCGCTTGTCGCCGCCGGAAAAATCGAAGCCGACAGCGGGCAGGCGGCGCTCGCCAACCAGATGTCGCAGCTGGCGTTTCGGCTCGATCAGCATCGGTTGGCACGCAAGTCGTCGGCGCTTGGCTGGATGTTCGGCAAGATCGAAAAACGCCAGCCGCCGCTGCAAGGACTCTACATCCACGGCGAGGTCGGCCACGGCAAGACCATGCTGATGGATCTGTTCTTCGCCACCAGCCCGGTGCTGCGCAAACGCCGCGCCCATTTCCATGAGTTCATGGCCGATGTGCACGAGCGCGTGCACGCCTATCGCCAGGAGATGAAGAACGGCGATGCCGCCGCGCACGATCCGATCCAGCGCGCGGCCGACGCCATCGCCGAGGAATCCTGGCTGCTGTGCTTCGACGAATTCCACATCACCGATATCGCCGACGCCATGATCCTGGGGCGGCTGTTCACGCGGCTGTTCGAGCTCGGCGTCATCGTTGTGGCCACCTCCAATCTGGCGCCGAGCGAGCTGTACAAAGACGGGCTCAACCGCGCGCTGTTCCTGCCGTTCATCGCCATGCTGGAGCGGCACTGCGTGGTGGCGCGGCTCGACGCGCGCGTCGATTTCCGGCTGGAGAAGCTCACCGGCGTGCCGACCTGGTACGTGCCGCCGGATCCGGCGGCCGATGCCGCGCTCGACCAGGCGTGGCGGCGGCTGGTCGGCGAAGCCGACGGCGCGCCGCACGAACTGGTGGTGAAGGGCCACATCGTGAAAGTGCCGAAGACGGCGATGGGGGTGGCGCGGTTTTCCTTCGAGGATCTGTGCGCGCAGCCGCTGGCGGCTTCCGACTTTCTCAAGATCGCGCACGAATTCCACACCGTCATTCTCGACCGCATCCCGGTGATGGATGTCAGCCGCCGCAACGAGGCCAAGCGCTTCATCATCTTGATCGACACGCTGTACGACCATGCGGTGAAGCTGCTCGCCTCGGCGCACGCGCAGCCGGACGAGCTTTATCTCGCCACCGAAGGCTACGAGGCCAACGAATTCAAGCGCACAACCTCGCGCCTGATCGAGATGCGCTCGCAAGCCTATCTCGGCCTGCCGCACGGCCCGCGCACCGGGCCGACGATCGACGAGGCGGAGATCGTGGAGACGTGACGCTCCGCGTCGTCCCGGGCGAGCGAGCGTCAGCGAAGCGAGGCCCGGGACCCATACTCCGCAGCCTATCGAGAATGCACGGCGTATGGGCCCCCGCCTTCGCGGGGGCGACAACAAACTATATCGCGCGCCGCCTCTTTCCGATTCAATTTATCGAACAGCAGACATGCACCATCGCCCGCATTCTTTACTGGCCCCGGGAAGGCCGGCGTCCCTTTTTCCTTGCCCGCGCGAAGCGAGGGTATGGAGCGCCGGGAGGGCGCCAGGGGGGTTGCGAGGCCCCCTTTGGCGAACCCTTGCGATCGGGCCCGCCGCGCGCCTTGCGAGGGCGCGCGCCGGCTTGCGAGACCGGCTGCGCCCCCCTGGCGCTCCATCCGCCAAACTTGCGCGCAGTCTGCGCAAGCTTGACTGCGGTGCGCATTGTCGGCGCGCCGCGTCCGGCCCCGGACGGTTTAGACATTAATCCTATAGGAATTAATGTCAAGCAGCTTTTTGCGGCCATTTTGGCAACGCACCGAGACGGGTCACTGCGCTGCCGATCGTTTCCGCACGGCGCTTCCCTCGTCTGCTGGTATAATGTATACAGGACGCCGGAATTGCCGGGCTGCCATTTGATCGAACGCCTTGTGGCGAACCAGCGGACCGGATAACCCCTCACGCGGTCGCAGCCCGCGGCCTCAGCCAGCTCGAGAGTTTTCCCACCATGGCGCGTAATAAAATTGCGTTGATCGGCGCCGGCCAGATCGGCGGCACGCTCGCTCACCTCATCGGTCTCAAACAACTCGGCGACGTCGTGATGTTCGACGTCATGGAAGGCATCCCGCAAGGCAAGGCGCTCGATATCGCCCAGTCCTCGCCGGTCAACGATTTCGACTGCCGGCTCACCGGCACCAACACCTACGAAGCCATCGAAGGCGCCGACGTCTGCATCGTCACCGCCGGCGTGCCGCGCAAGCCCGGCATGAGCCGCGACGATCTGCTCGGCATCAATCTCAAGGTGATGGAGCAGGTCGGCTCCGGCATCAAGAAATATGCGCCCAACGCCTTCGTCATCTGCATCACCAACCCGCTCGACGCCATGGTGTGGGCGCTGCAGAAATGCTGCGGCCTGCCGCAGCAGAAGGTGTGCGGCATGGCCGGCGTGCTCGACTCGGCGCGCTTCCGCTATTTCCTCGCCGACGAGTTCAACGTGTCGGTGGAAGACGTCACCGCCTTCGTGCTCGGCGGCCACGGCGACACCATGGTGCCGCTGATCCGCTATTCGGCGGTGGCCGGCATTCCGGTGCCCGATCTCATCAAGATGGGCTGGACCACGCAGGCGCGCATCGATGAGATCGTCAAGCGCACCGCCAATGGCGGCGCCGAGATCGTCAACCTGCTCAAGACCGGCTCGGCCTTCTACGCGCCGGCGGCCTCGGCCATCGCCATGGCGGAGAGCTATCTGCTCGACAAGAAGCGCGTGCTGCCCTGCGCGGCCTGGCTCAACGGCGAATACGGCCTCAAGGATCTCTATGTCGGCGTGCCGGTGGTGATCGGCGCCAAAGGCGTCGAGCGCATCGTCGAGATTGAGCTCAACGGCGCCGAGCGCGGCATGTTCGAGAAGTCGGCGGGCTCGGTGCAGGGCCTGATCGAAGCCTGCAAGAAGATCGCGCCGACGCTCGCATAAACTGTCATGCCCCGCGAAAGCGGGGCATCCAGTAAACTCAATAGGTGTTTGTCGAACTCCAACTTCAATCCATCCACGTTCGTGATTACTGGATTGCCCGCCTACGCGGGCAATGACAATCGAAGGTCCCCATGAATATCCACGAATACCAAGCCAAGGCGGTGTTGCGCGAATTCGGCGTGCCGGTGCCGCGCGGCATCCCGGCATTCAGCGTCGACGAAGCATTGAAGGCGGCCGATACGCTGGGCGGCCCGGTCTGGGTGGTGAAGGCGCAGATCCACGCCGGCGGACGCGGCAAGGCCGGCGGCGTCAAGGTGGTGAAGTCGAAAGACGACGTGAAGAAAGAGTCGGCCCGCATTCTCGGCTCGACGCTGGTCACGCATCAGACCGGCCCGCACGGCAAGAAGGTCAATCGTCTCTACATCGAGGAAGGCTCGGCCATCGACCGCGAATTCTATCTGTCGGCGCTGATCGACCGCGAGACCTCGCGTGTGGCTTTTGTCGTCTCCACCGAAGGCGGCATGGATATCGAGCAGGTCGCGCATGACACGCCGGAGAAGATCGTCACCTTCTCGGTCGATCCGGCCACCGGCCTGATGCCGCATCATTCGCGCCAGGTTGCGCAGGCGCTCGGGCTTTCCGGCGATCTCGCCAAGCAGATCGGCGACATCCTGCCCAAGCTCTACGCCGCCTTCACCAGCAAGGACAT
>JACQDO010000523.1 GCA_016201085.1 Hyphomicrobiales bacterium
ACCATCGCCGGCATCGAGCGCGCCGATGCGCTGCTGATCGTCGGTTCCAATCCGCGCCGCGAGGCGCCGGTGCTCAACGCCCGCATCCGCAAGCGCTGGCGCGCCGGTCCGTTCCCGATCGGCGTGATCGGCGAGAAAGCCGATCTCACATATTCATATGACTATCTCGGCGCCGGCGCCGAGACGCTCGCCGGGCTGGCGAAAGACAAATTCGCCGAGGCGCTCAAGGCCGCGAAAAACCCGCTCATCCTGATCGGCTCCGGCGCGCTGGCGCGTCCGGACGGCGCGGCGATCGCCTCGCTCGCTGCCAAGACGGCGGTCGAATTCGGCGCCGTCAAGGACGGCTGGAACGGCTTCTGCGTGCTGCATGCCGCCGCTTCGCGCGTCGGCGCGCTCGACCTCGGTCTCAGCTCGGGCGCGGGCGGGCAGAGTGCGGCGCAGATGGCCGCCGGCGGCGTCGAACTGTTGTTCCTGCTCGGCGCCGACGAGATCGATGTCGCGCCAGGGCCGTTCGTCGTCTATATCGGCACGCATGGCGACCGCGGCGCGCATCGCGCCGACGTGATCCTGCCGGGCGCCGCCTATCCGGAAAAATCCGCGATCTATGTGAACACCGAAGGCCGCGTGCAGATGACCAGCCGCGCCGCGTTCCCGCCGGGCGATGCGCGTGAGGACTGGGCGATCCTGCGTGCGCTGTCGGAGACGCTCGGCCACACGCTGCGCTATGACTCGCTCACCGCGCTGCGGCAGGCGCTGTTCGCCGCGCATCCGCATATGATGCGTCTCGACCAGATCGCGCCGGGAGATGCCGCCGATATCGGCAAGCTCGCCAAGCTGGGCGGCACGCCCGACAAGGCGCCGTTCGCATCCGCGGTGACCGACTTCTATTTCACCAATCCGATCGCGCGCGCCTCCGCCATCATGGCCGAATGTTCGGCGTTGGCGAATGCGGCGCACAAGACGGCGGCGGAGTAGGGCGATGCTTGACTTCTTCTGGACCTATCTCTGGCCGCTTATCATCATCCTGGCGGAATCGGTGCTGATGCTGGTCTGCGTGCTGGTCGTGCTCGCCTACCTCATCTATGCCGACCGCAAGATCTGGGCGGCGGTGCAACTGCGGCGCGGCCCCAACGTGGTCGGCCCCTGGGGGCTGTTCCAGTCCTTCGCCGACATGCTGAAATTCTGCCTGAAAGAGCCGACGATTCCGTCGAGCGCCAACAAGGGCATATACGTGCTGGCGCCGCTGGTCGCCTCGCTGTTGGCGCTCTCGGCCTGGGCGGTGATCCCGGTCAATACCAACTGGGTGGTGGCCGACATCAATGTCGGCGTGCTGTACATTTTCGCCATTTCCTCGCTCATGGTCTACGGCATCATCATGGGCGGCTGGGCGTCGAATTCGAAATATCCGTTCCTCGCCGCGCTGCGTTCGGCGGCGCAGATGGTGTCCTACGAGGTCTCCATCGGCTTCGTCATCATTACGGTGCTGCTGTGCGCCGGCTCGCTCAATCTGTCGGCCATCGTGCAGGCGCAGGACACCCGCTACGGCGCGCTCGGCTGGTACTGGCTGCCGCTGTTCCCGATGTTCGTGATCTTCTTCGTCTCGGCGCTGGCGGAAACCAACCGGCCGCCGTTCGACCTGGTGGAAGCGGAGTCGGAACTGGTCGCCGGCTTCATGGTCGAATACGGCTCCACGCTCTACATGCTGTTCATGCTCGGCGAATACGTGGCGATCATGACGATGTGCGCCATGGCCACCATCTTCTTCATGGGCGGCTGGCTGTCACCGATCCCGTACCCGCCGTTCACCTGGGTGCCGGGCGTGATCTGGTTCTTCCTCAAGGGGTTGTTCTTCTTCTTCCTGATCGCCATGGCCAAGGCCATGGTGCCGCGCTACCGCTACGACCAACTGATGCGGCTCGGCTGGAAGGTGTTCCTGCCGATCTCGCTGGCGATGGTGTTCATCGTGGCGTTCGTCTTGCAGTATGGCGTGCTGCAAAACGGCCTGCTGGCGGCAAAGTGAGGATGCGATGAGGCTCGATATCGCGGCCGGACGGCTGTTCATGTGGGAGTTCGTGACGGCATTCGTGCTGTGCATGCGCTATTTCTTCAAGGCCAAGCCGACCTTCAACTATCCGTGGGAGAAGGGGCCGATTAGCCCACGCTTCCGCGGCGAGCATGCGCTGCGCCGCTATCCGAACGGCGAGGAACGCTGCATCGCCTGCAAGCTGTGCGAGGCGGTCTGTCCGGCGCAGGCCATCACCATCGAGGCCGGCCCGCGCCGCAACGACGGCACCCGCCGCACCACCCGCTACGACATCGACATGGTGAAATGCATCTATTGCGGCCTCTGCCAGGAGGCCTGTCCGGTCGATGCCATCGTGGAAGGCCCGAATTTCGAATACGCCACCGAGACGCGCGAGGAGCTCTACTACGACAAGGAGCGCCTGCTCGCGAATGGCGACCGTTGGGAGCGCGAAATCGCCACCAACATCGCGCTCGACGCGCCCTACAGGTGAGATGATGATCGTCGCCGCACTCTTTTTCTATCTGTTCGCCGGCCTCTGCGTCGCCAGCGCCTTCATGGTGATCGCGGCGCGCAACCCGGTGCATTCGGTACTCTATCTCATCCTCGCCTTCGTCAACGCCGCCGGGCTGTTCGTGATGATGGGCGCCGAATTCCTGGCGATGATCCTGATCGTGGTCTACGTCGGCGCCGTCGCCGTGCTGTTCCTGTTCGTGGTGATGATGCTCGATGTCGATTTCAGCCAGCTCAAGCAGGGCGTACTGCAATATCTGCCGATCGGCATGCTGATCGGCGGCATCTTCCTCGCCGAACTGCTGCTGGTGGTCGGCTCCTGGGCGATCGGGCCCGGCATTCCGCAGGCGATCGTCGCCAAGATCCCGGCCAAGATTTCCAACACCGAGGCGATCGGCCTCGTGCTCTACACCCGCTATGCCTATTTCTTCGAAGCCGCCGGCATCATCCTGCTGGTCGCCATGATCGGCGCCATCGTGCTGACGCTGCGCCACAAGGAGCGCGTGCGGCGCCAGCATATTCCGACGCAGGTCACGCGTAATCCGAAGCTGGCAATCGAAATCCTCAAGGTGCGCAGCGGCCAGGGCCTGGGGAGCAACACATGACCATCGGGCTCGGACATTATCTGTCGGTCGCCGCCATCCTGTTCACGCTGGGGATTTTCGGCATCTTCCTCAACCGCAAGAACGTGATCATCATCCTGATGTCGATCGAGCTGATCCTGCTCGCGGTCAACATCAATCTGGTCGCGTTCTCCGCCCATATGGGCGACATCGTCGGCCAGATCTTCGCGCTGTTGGTGCTCACGGTCGCGGCCGCGGAAGCGGCGATCGGGCTTGCCATTCTGGTGGTCTATTTCCGCAATCGCGGCTCGATCGCGGTTGAAGATATCAACTTGATGAAGGGTTAGCGCATGATCCCGAAAAGTGGAGTCCGGTTTTCGGACAAGATCATGCGCAAAGGCAAGAAGGCTTAGGGGCGCATGTATCAGGCAATCGTCTTTCTGCCGCTGCTCGGCGCAATTCTGGCCGGGCTGATCGCGCTTGCCGGAGCGATCGGGCGTTTCCCGGGGCAGGGGCCGCTGCCGGGCGCCGACGAGGGCGCAGCCGTCGCCCATCACGATTCACACGCCGATCACGCCGCGCACGATCATGGCGCCGGTCATGCCGCCGGCCACGACGGGCATGCGCATGAGCCGGCGGCCGCCGGCTCGCGCCTGGCGGAGCTGATCACCACCACGCTGCTGATGGTTTCCATGATCCTGTCATGGATCGCCTTCGTCGATGTCGGCTTCAACCATCACGAGACGCGGGTGCAGGTGTTCACCTGGATCGCCTCCGGCGACCTCAAGATCGACTGGGCGCTGCGCATCGACACGCTGACCGCCGTGATGCTCGTCGTGGTCAACACGATTTCGGCCGTCGTGCACCTCTATTCCATCGGCTACATGGAAGAGGACCCGTACCGGCCGCGCTTCTTTGCTTATTTGTCGATCTTCACCTTCTTCATGCTGATGCTGGTGACCGCCGACAATCTGGTGCAGATGTTCTTCGGCTGGGAAGGCGTCGGTCTGGCGAGCTATCTGCTGATCGGCTTCTGGTACCACAAGCCTGAAGCCAATGCCGCGGCGATCAAGGCCTTCGTGGTCAACCGCGTCGGCGATTTCGGCTTCGCGCTCGGCATTTTCGCGCTGTTCATGCTGGTGGGCGCGATCAATTTCGAAACCGTGTTCGCGCAGGCGCCTTCGCTCCTGGGCAAGACCATCTGGTTCTTCGGCTGGCGCGCCGACGCGCTCACGCTGATCTGCCTGCTGCTGTTCATGGGCGCCATGGGCAAATCGGCGCAGTTCCTGCTGCACACCTGGCTGCCGGACGCCATGGAGGGCCCGACGCCGGTCTCCGCGCTCATCCATGCCGCGACCATGGTGACCGCAGGCGTGTTCATGGTCGCCCGCATGTCGCCGCTGTTCGACCTGTCGGTGACG
>JACQDO010000525.1 GCA_016201085.1 Hyphomicrobiales bacterium
AAGCCGACCTCGCATCAATCACTCGACAACTGATTTGGGAATCCCCAACCTACCGGCGGCGCTACAAAATAGAACGGTGTTCCGCGTTTGATTCTGATACGTTCTCGTGCAAAGCCCGCCTAACTGAAGACAGGCCCTAGCGCATGACGATGCACCGATAGATCGGACGCTAGTCTTTCCGGACCACCACCAGCGATCCGTCGCTCAGTCCGACGGCAATCAGCGGCGGACCGGCGCCGCCTGTAACCAGCGCGATATTGGTGACGGCCTTGGCCGGCAGCGCCACGCTGGCGATCTCATGCGCCGTAGGCTTGAACGCGACGATGCGCAGGCGGTCGCGCTCGAACGACGGCAGCGCGAGGTCGACGATGCCGTCGCCGTCGAAATCGGCGGTGGCGGCCATGGCAAGCGCGCGCGTGCCGGCGATGTGGTTGGAAGTGCCGGCCAATTCGCCAGTCTTGTGCAGGCGCTTGTCGGCCCAGGTCCACAGTTCGAGCGTGCCCACGGCATGCGGCATGCGCACCAGCGCAATGTCGGGTTTGCCGTCGCCGTTGAAATCGGCGATGCCGGCCGGGTTGAGCCAGGCGTGCGGCCGTCCGATCGGCGGTGTCTCGGCGAGGATTTCGTATTTGCCATTGCGCAGACCGACCACCGCCAGGCTGGAGCCGCGCTTGAGATAGGATTTCACCACGACGATTTCGTCATGCCCGTCGCCGTCGAGATCGGCGAGCCGCGGTTCGAGATCCTCGAACACGGCGTCGTCCTTGAGGCGGAGCGTGTGTAGCCTGCCATTGCGCGTCGCGATCAACAGGCTGCCGGCCTCAATCTTGTCGCCGAGAATGCCATGATCGTAGCGCGCGGTCGGCTCGGCCAGCCAGGCGCGCGCGATGTCGCGCTGGCCTAAGGCGATGCGCCCGTCCGGCAGCGCGCCGTGCGGCGGCTCCGTTTTCGCCTGCGCGTCGACAAAGGGGAGCGTGATCTTGCCGTCGGCGAACGTAATGGCGTACCAGAGGCCGCCGGCATTGAGCCGCGCCTTGCCGTCGACCGTCTCGATTGCCATGACTCGCGCCGGCGTGTCGATGCGCTGCACGCGCCATTCGGCGGCCTGGCTCGCGCCGGCAACGGACGAGGCGAAGACGATAAAGCCGACGAACCAAGCAAAGCGCATGCAGTTCACTTCCTTATAAACTTATAGACCGACCCGCCGCAGCCGCAACGCATTGCCGACCACGCTGACCGACGACAGCGCCATCGCCGCCGCGGCGATGATCGGCGACAGCAGCAGGCCGAACATAGGATAGAGCAGGCCGGCCGCGATCGGTACGCCAGCCGAGTTATAAATGAAAGCGAAGAATAGATTCTGCCGGATATTGCGCATCACCGCGCCCGACAGAGCGCGCGCCTTGACGATGCCGGTGAGATCGCCCTTGAGCAATGTGATGCCGGCGCTCTCGATCGCCACGTCGGCGCCGGTACCCATGGCGATGCCGACCGCCGCGGCGGCAAGCGCGGGGGCGTCGTTGACGCCGTCGCCGGCCATCGCCACCACGCGGCCCTCGCCGGTGAGCTTCTCGATCACCGCGCCTTTCTGATCGGGCAGCACCTCGGCTTCCACCTCGGTGATCCCCAGGCTCTTGGCGACCGCCAGCGCCGTGGTGCGGTTGTCGCCGGTCAGCATCACCACGCGGATGCCTAAGGCTGTGAGCGCCTTGAGTGCCGCCGGCGTGCTGGCCTTGACCGGATCGGCGATGCCGATGACGCCGGCGAGCTTGCCGTTGACGCCGAGGAAAATGGCGGTGGCGCCGTCGGCGCGCAGCAGCTCGGCTTCCTTCGCCAGCGGCTGCGCATCGATGTTGAGTTCGCCGAGGAACTTGGCGTTGCCGAGCGCGAGCCGCTTGCCCTCGACCATGCCGATCACGCCTTTGCCGGCCGGCGCATCGAAGCCGCGCACGGGGGCGAGCTCGATCTTGCGCTCGGCCGCCGCCTTGACGATTGCCGCCGCCAGCGGATGCGCGCTGCCGCGCTCGAGGCTGGCGGCAAGCCGCAGCACCTGCGTGTTGTCGAAGCCGGAAGAGGCGATGACCGCCTTAACCTTCGGCTTGCCTTCGGTGAGCGTGCCGGTCTTGTCGATGACCAATGTGTCGATCTTTTCCATCCGCTCCAGCGCCTCGGCATTCTTGATCAGCACGCCGGCCTGCGCGCCGCGGCCAACACCGACCATGATCGACATCGGCGTGGCAAGACCGAGCGCGCAGGGGCAGGCGATGATCAGCACGCTCACCGCCGCGACCAAGCCATAGGCGAAGCGCGGTTCCGGCCCGAACATGGCCCAGGCCGCGAAGGCGATAAGGGCGACCGCGATCACCGCCGGCACGAACCAGCCGGCCACCTGGTCGGCAAGGCGCTGGATCGGCGCGCGGCTGCGTTGCGCGTTCGCCACCATCTGCACGATCTGGGAGAGCAGCGTGTCGCGGCCTACTTTGTCGGCGCGCATCACGAAACTGCCCGAGATGTTGAGCGTACCGCCAATCACGCGCGCGTCCTTGTCCTTGGACACCGGCATGGATTCGCCGGTCACCATCGACTCGTCGAGCGAGGAGTGCCCTTCCAGCACCGCGCCGTCGACCGGCACCTTGTCGCCGGGCTTGACGCGCAGGCGGTCGCCGACCGCGATGAGGTCAAGCGAAACGTCCTCGTCGCTGCCGTCATCCTTGACGCGGCGCGCGGTTTTCGGCGCCAGATCGAGCAGCGCCTTGATGGCGCCGGAGGTCGCCTCGCGCGCGCGCAGCTCCAGCACCTGACCGAGCAGAACCAGCACGGTGATGACGGCGGCGGCTTCAAAATAGACGGCGACCGCGCCTTCGGCTTCGCGGAATGCCGTCGGGAAAATCCCGGGCGCCAGCACGGCGACGACGCTATAGATCCAGGCGACGCCGGTGCCCATGGCGATCAGCGTGAACATGTTAAGGTTGCGCGTGAGCAGCGACTGCCAGCCGCGCACGAAGAACGGCCAGCCGGCCCACAGCACCACCGGCGTCGCCAGTACGAGTTGCATCCAGTTCGACAGGGTTTTGCCAAGCAGCATGTGCAGGTTGGTGAGATGACCGCCCATCTCTAGGGCGAGCACCGGCAGGGTCAGGACCAGGCCGATCCAGAACCGGCGCGTCATGTCGGCGAGTTCGGGGTTGGGGCCGCTGTCGGCGGACGGCATTTCCGGTTCCAGCGCCATGCCGCAAATCGGGCAGGCGCCCGGTCCCTGCTGTCGGATTTCCGGATGCATCGGGCAGGTGTAGATGGCGCCTTCGACCGCCGGTTCCGGCGCGCGCTCGCCGAGATATTTCTGCGGGTCGGCGACGAACTTGGCTTTGCAGCCTGGATTGCAGAAATAATAGGTGCGGCCGTGGTATTCGGCGCGGTGCTTGGCGGAATGCGGGTCGACCGTCATGCCGCAGACCGGATCGATGGCGGCCTCCGCCGGGGCTTTGCCATGATGATGGTGATGATGCTCGCCGGTCGCGCTCATGACGGTATCCTCTTGCGTGTTATACCCTGGGGGGGTATATAGCGGGTATGGGCAAGGACAGCAAGACCGCAACGCTCAAACGTCTCAACCGCATCGAAGGCCAGGTGCGCGGCCTCGCCCGCATGGTCGAGGGCGATCGCTACTGCATCGACATCGTGACGCAGATCGCCGCGGTGCGTGCCGCGCTGCGCCGGGTCGAGGAGGAAATCCTGCGCGACCACGTCGCCCATTGCGTCGCGCACGCGATTTCCAGCGGCGACAAGGCCGATCAGCGACGCAAGGTGGCCGAGCTGATGGATGTCATGGGGCGCAGCGGACGCTAGCTGAAGTTCTTGCGCGCCAGCTTCGCCCCGGCGCCCAGCGCTATCAGCTTGGCTACCGCGATGTCGCGCCGCATCGGCGCCATGCCGCAATTGGTGCAGGCGACGATGTGCTGCTTGGGCACGAATTTCGCGACGTCGGCGATCACCTGCGCCACCTGCTCGGGCGTTTCGACCGTGTCGGTCGCGACATCGACGACGCCGACCAGCACATCCTTGCCCTCTAACAGCGACAGCAACTTCAGCGGTACGCGCGAGTTGATGCACTCGACCGAGACCTGCTTGATGCGGCTCCTGGCCAGCGCCGGGAAAATCTTTTCGTATTGCTTCCACTCAGTTCCGAGCGAATTCTTCCAGTCGATGTTGGCTTGGATGCCGTAGCCGTAACAGATGTGCACGGCCGTATTGCATTTCAGGCCGTCGATGGCGCGATGCAATGCGTCGATACCCCAGCCGGACACTTCATCCATGAACACATTGAAGGCCGGCTCGTCGAACTGGATGACGTCGACGCCGTCGGCAGCAAGCGCGCGCGCTTCCTGATTCAGCAGATCGGCGAAGGCCATGGCCATCTTTACTTTGTCGCCGTAATGCGCATCGGCGATGGTGTCGGAGATGGTCATCGGCCCGGGCAGGGTGATCTTGAGCTTGCGCGCGGTATGGGCGCGGGCATGGCGCGCTTCCGATTGATGCACGCGGCCTTTCAGTTTCAATTCGCCGCGCACCACCGGCACCATGGCTTTGTAGCGATTGTCACGGATGCCCATCTCGACTTTGTGCGCGAAGTCGATGCCGTCGACGAATTCCAGGAAGCCGTGCACGAAATGCTGGCGCGACTGCTCGCCGTCGCAGACGATATCGA
The DNA here is from genome assembly GCA_016201085.1 of Hyphomicrobiales bacterium. Taxonomy (GTDB): domain Bacteria; phylum Pseudomonadota; class Alphaproteobacteria; order Rhizobiales; family Xanthobacteraceae; genus Pseudolabrys. The sequence continues at coordinate 4,706 of JACQDO010000525.1, forward strand.
TGCCGGCGTCTTCCTGCAATTTGATCGCCAGCAGCGTGGCGTCGAGCTTGCCGGCGGCGAGCTCCTCGCCTTGCAGGCGCCATTGCGGCCACAGTCTGTTGGGCTCGGCGAGCCAAGACGGCTTCGGCAGGCTGCCGGCGACGGTCGTGGGAAACAGCATCGTGACCAGCTCGCTTTGTTTTCTTACGCTTCGTCCGGCCCGAAATCCGGCGTCCACTTTTTCGGATCGTGCATGACGAGTTCGGGCGCTTGCCAAGTATAGAGCCAGTCCTGGCGCGCGCGCAGCCTTTCTCCGCCCATGGCGCGCATGGCGAGATTACGGATGAGCGCTTCCGGACCGGTCTTCCCATAAATGCGGGCCTGGCGGCGGGCAGCCTGTTGGGCAAGGCGCGTGCGATGCCAGCGGGCGCCCTCATAGCCGCGCAGCGCGTCGGCCGGATCGTCGATATATCGGCCGAGCATATAGGCGAGCACCGCGCCATCCTCGATCGCCATGCCGGCGCCTTGCGCCAGGAACGGCAGCATCGGGTGGGCGGCATCCCCGATCAGCGTCACCGGACCGACCCCCTTGCGAAACGGCGTCCTGCGGTCGAACAGCGCCCATTTCAGCCAGCGCTCGGGCAGCGCGATCAGTGCGCGCGCGCTCTCTGCCCATGACCATTGCGCGAAGTGGCGCAGGATCTCGGGACGCTCGCCGGCCGCCGACCAGCCGGTCTCGTTCCAGTCGTCATGCACGACGGCGACGATGTTGATCAGGCTGCCGCCCTTCACCGGGTAATGCACGAGGTGGGCGTCGAGCCCGAGCCATAGATGCACCAGCGGCTCGCGGAAGATCGGCGCCACCGCCTCGGCGGGAACCAGCGCGCGCCAGGCGGTGCGATGCGCGAAACGCGGCGCGCCCTTGCGGCCCAGCTGCTCGCCAATATGCGACCAGATGCCGTCGGCGCCGATCAACGCGATGCCGCGCTCGTCCACGACATGCTGGCCGCGGCGGCCCTGCACGCTGATGCCGTTGTCATGGGTGGCGAACTCCTCGACCCGGATGCCGAGCTTGAGCACGACGTCCTGCACGTCGCGCGCGGCCGCAGCCAGCGTCGCCTGCAAATCGCCGCGATGGATGGTCCAATAGGGCGCGCCATAGCGGCGCTCGGCATCCTCGCCGAGCGGAATGCGCACGATCTCGCGGCCCATGCCGCCGGCCATCACGCGGATCGCCTGCGGCGCCATGACCAAGGGCGCCAGCCGCTCGCGCAGACCGAGCCCGATCAGCACGCGGCTGGCATTGGGCGAAAGCTGCAGGCCGGCGCCGGTCTCCTCGAGCTTGGCCGCCTGCTCGAGCACGGTGACACGCAGGCCCGTGCGCGCCAGCGCCAACGCCGCCGTCAGCCCGGCAATGCCGGCGCCGGCAACGATGACATGACGCGCAGGCGCCAAAGCTTAACTCCAGTATAAAGCCTCAACTCCGGAATGGATTCAGGCGGCCGCGCCCATTGCCAGCGCGCATTCGGCCGGCCGCGCCGCGTGCGGATCGAGTTTGGCGTCGAACCGGTACAGCGTCGAGCAATAGGGACAGATGATCTCGCTGGCGTCGCCCATGTCGAGGAATACGTGCGGATGGTCGTATGGCGGCACGGCGCCCACACATTGGAATTCCTTGGTGCCGATCTCGATCACCGGCACGCCGGGATTGTTATGGAAATGCGGGACGACGTGGTCCGACATGGCAGGTCCTCTTGAGGTGGGGCGCAAAGCGCGATGCGGGCCGCACCATAGCGAGGCGGATGCGCCGTGCCTAGGGCATGCCAGACCGCTTCAGGTTATCCCCAAGACGCGGGTTTACCGGCAAAATCATGCGGTTCCGGCCGCGCACGGGTAGACTGGCGGCATGGCAAGTTTCAAGCACGGCGAGGTCGAGATCGCCTTTCTCGACGAAGGGGAGGGCGAGCCGATCGTGCTGGTGCACGGCTTTGCCTCCAATATAGAAGTGAATTGGATCACCCCGCGCTGGGTGACGACGCTGAAGCGCGCCGGCCGCCGCGTCATCGCGCTCGACAATCGCGGGCACGGCCAATCGAGCAAGCTGTACGATCCCGCCGCCTATCACAGCGCGACCATGGCGGAGGATGTGCGCGCGCTGCTCGATCATCTCGGCCTGGCGCGTGCCGATGTGATGGGCTACTCGATGGGCGCGCGCATCGCGGCGTTCCTCGCGCTGGCACATCCCGAGCGGGTGCGCGCGGCGATTATCGGCGGCCTCGGCATTCGGCTGGTGGAAGGCGTCGGCCTGCCGGAAAATATTGCCGCGGCGCTGGAGGCGCGCTCGCTCGCCGACGTGCGCGAGCCGGTCGGCCGCATCTTTCGCGCCTTCGCCGAGCAGACCCGATCGGACTTGCGCGCGCTCGCCGCCTGCATGCGCGGTTCGCGCCAGACTTTGTCGCGCGAACAGGTGGCCGCTATTCGCGTGCCAGTACTGGTGGCCGTCGGGACCAAGGATACGGTCGCCGGTTCGGGGCCGGAATTGGCGGCGCTGATCCCGGGCGCCCGCGCGCTCGATATTCCGGAGCGGGATCACATGCTGGCGGTTGGCGACAAGGTGTTCAAAGCGGGCGTTGTCGAATTCCTTAACCAGCGCACTTGAGCCATGCGTGGGTGGCTTGCCCCTCTTGGCCTCCGCGATTATGTGATAAAAGACTAAACGAGGGGTTCCGAGAGGCGTCGGAGAATAATATTCCATGGCTCAACATCAAATGCGGCCCGTCAGGGGTCTCGACAAGCTCGATCCGGTCTGGTCCCGCATCCGCCAGGAGGCGGAGGACGTCACGCGCCACGAGCCTGAACTCGCCACCTTCATGTTCGAGAACATCCTGCACCACGACTCGCTGGAGGCTGCGGTGGTCCACCGCGTCAGCGAGCGGCTCGGCAATGCCGACGTGTCGGGCGATCTGATCCGCCAGGCCTATGGCGATGCGCTCGACGACCAGCCTGCGCTCGGCGAAGCCTTCCGCGCCGACATCGTCGCCATCTTCGATCGCGACCCGGCGACCAGCCGCTACCTTGAGCCGGTGCTCTATTACAAAGGCTTCCACGCCATCCAGACGCATCGGCTGGCGCATTGGCTGCTCAACAAAGGCCGCAAGGATTTCGCGCTCTATCTGCAAAGCAGCTCGTCGGCCGTGTTCCAGTGCGACATCAATCCGGCGGCGAAAATCGGCCGCGGCATTTTCCTCGATCATGCCACCGGCCTGGTGGTAGGCGAGACCGCGGTGATCGAGGACGACGTCTCGATCCTGCATGACGTCACGCTCGGCGGCACCGGCAAGGAACACGAGGACCGCCATCCGAAAATCCGCCATGGCGTGATGATCGGCGCCGGCGCCAAGATTCTCGGCAATATCGAAATCGGCCATTGCGCGCGCATCGCCGCAGGCTCGGTGGTGATCAAGCCGGTGCCCAACAATGTCACGGTCGCCGGCGTGCCGGCCAAGGTGGTCGGCGAGGCCGGCTGCCCGGAGCCCTCGCGCGCCATGGACCAGATGCTGTACGGCGTCATGCTCGACGGCTGATTTTTTTGGCCGTCGCGGCGCTTGCGCGGCCGCTCTCAATCGGGCAATGAGGCTTTGCCTAGAACCAGGAGCGGCCTGTGGACGTCGGTGAAGTCAGAAAGCTCGATGCCTATCTGAAGAAGCTGTTCGGCAACGCGCATATCCGCGTGGTGCCGAAGACCTACGATTCCGCCGAGATTTTCGTCGGCGAGGACGATCTCGGCGAATTGGTGGTCGACGACGAAGACGGCGACCGTTCGTTCAATTTCCGCATGGTCATCCAGGTCGGCAACGATCCCAGCATCCAGCCGGTGCCGACGCTCAACGCCTATCTGCGGCGCAAATTCGACAACGAGAATATCCGCGTGGTGACGCGCCCGAAGAAGACGGATTCGCTGGAAGTCTATATCGGCGAGGAATTCATCGGCGTGCTGTTCCTGGAAGTCGAAAAGGGCAAGCGCTCGTATATTCTCGAATTGCCGATATTGGACGTCGATCTCGCCGACGCGGGTCTTTAGCTGTCATTCCGGGGCGCGCGTTAGCGCGAACCCGGAATCCAGAAACAAGCACAAAGATTGCGTCTGGATTCCGGGTCCGGCCCTTCAGGCCGTCCCGGAATGACGGTTAGTTCGGGTGCAGGCGCGCGATTAGCGTGTCGATGCCACTGGCGACGCTCTGCCAATCGGCCAGCCAGTCGCGCGGAAAGCGGATGGTGATGTCGGCATTGCCGATGCGGCGCTCCAATAGGCACGAACCGGAATTGATCACGCCTTTGCGCGCGCAACGCGCCAGGAAATGCTCCGGCGCCAATGATTCGAAAGCCAGCTCCTCGCCGGCATAGGGCGTGTCGTCGCGGAATCCGCGCAGCGTGAGGCCGGCCGGGCCCGCGGCCGGCTCGGCCACCAGATAGCGCGGATAGATCGTCTGCACGCGCTCCATCAGCGGCAGCGTGGTGTCGCCGGTCTGGATGGTGACGAACAGCCGCTCGTTGGGATCGACCGGCGCGCCGAGCGTCGGTTTGCGCGCGGGATCCGGCGGCAGCAGCGACGGCCACAGATAGGCGAGGTCGACGCGCTCCTGCGTGCCGGGGCGGCGCTGCACCGGCCTGCGGATCGCCGCCGGCTCGATGTTGAAGGCGACGCCGGCGACCACGACCGGCAGCGTCGGCGCATCGAGCGTCACCGGCGAATCCGGCCAGCGCGGCCATAGCACAAAGGCGACATAGGACGCGGCGATGACGGTGACGGCGGCGAACAGCAGGACCGGCGCGGTGAGCGGGCCCGGCGCCGCGCGGCGTTTGCGGTGCCGCACGGCCTGGGGCGGCTGTTGCGTGAGATAGGCCATCTCTTCTCCGGAAAACGAATCGAGTTCCAAGTATGCCATGGCGCCCGCAATGACCGGCGCTTCCGGCGTTAACTATTCGTTAAGGATTAGCTGGCGCGGCCCGGCCGCCTTTGCAAATGATCGCGGCAGTAACGCGTTCGAGGCCGTCATGACCCCGCAATCGCTGCAAATGTTGTTGGCGTTGGCGCTTGGCTTTTCCTTTGCCGGCCTGTGCAGTTCCGCCTACCAGCTCGCCACCAGCCGCCCGCCCAGCTTCAACCTTCTCAACAGCGGCCCCAGCCCGGCAGCCTTCGCGGCGGTGCCGCTGCTGATGGTGGCGGCCCCTTTCCTCATCATGCGCAACACGCTGCGCGGCCGCGCGCGGGAAGGCCGCCGCTTCGAGTTCGTGTTCCTGGCCACGCTGATTGCCGGCTTCTGGAGCCTGATGTCCGGCATGGTGCTGGTCATGACCCTGCAGGCTTGCGGCCTGCTGTTCGCTTAAGCCGCTTCCATCTCATCCGCCGTTCGGGCAAGTATGCCGCCCCCGAGCGCGGCCAGCAAAAGTGGGAACCGGTTTTGCGTCCGGCCGCGCTCTAGTTTTTAAATGGCGCGCAATCCGGGCGGCTGACCGGAACCCACTCAGCCTGATTGCGCGCGTGGAGGCGGGAATGCCAATTTATGAAATCGACGGACAGGCGCCGGAATTTCCCGGCGAGGGCCATTACTATGTCACCGACACCGCGGTGCTGATCGGGCGCGTGCGGCTCAAGCGCGATGCCAGCGTCTGGTTCGGCGCCGTGCTGCGCGGCGACAACGAATGGATCGAGCTCGGCGAGTGCTCGCAGATCCAGGACAATTCCACGCTGCACACCGATCCGGGATTCCCCATGACGATC
>JACQDO010000519.1 GCA_016201085.1 Hyphomicrobiales bacterium
CCTTTCCCCCACCCCCGACCCCTCCCCACACTCGCGAGAGCTCGCGGGGGAGGGGAGTTGAGAAGCCTCACCGGTTGACAACCTGGCGCCCGAGCGCGTTCCATTGGGTCAAGAAAAAAGCAGGCACAGCCCGTGGGGGAGCTGTGCCGGACCAAGAGAGGACAACCGTGCAGCGCATTTATATCGCAGTCGCCATGATCGTGGGCGTGCTGACGGCCGCTGCCGCGCCGTCCGCGTCGGCGCAGGACTGGCCGTCGAAGCCGGTCCGTATTCTGATCGGGTTTGGTGCCGGTGGCGGCACCGACGTTGCCACCCGCATTGTTGCCGAAGGACTGTCCGAGTCCTTGGGTCAGCAATTCGTGGTCGAGAATCGGGTTGGCGCCGGCGGCACCATTGCCGGCGGCGTGGCCGCCACGGCGCCGAAAGACGGCTACACCGCGCTGTCGCTGAGCATGGGCCATGCGGTGTCCGCCGTGACGGTCAAGCAGTTGCCTTACGACCCGGTGAACGATTTCGCAGCGGTCGGAATATTCACCAATTCGGCCTTCGTGGTGGCGGTGCCGAAAAACTCTCCGGCGACCGACATCAAGAGTCTTGTCGCATACGTCAACAAGCAGCCCGGCAAGCTGAACTATTCCACGGTCGGGCTGGGCTCGACCCAACATCTGATCGCCGAGGATCTTCGCCAACGCACTTCCTTGAACGCGCAAGCGGTTTCCTACCGCACGACCGGTGAAGTCGTCACCGCGCTGCTCAGGGGCGATGCCGCCTTCGCGGTTGAACTCTATCACGCCGTTCGCGGCCAAGTAGAGTCGGGCGATCTGCGGTTGCTCGCGGTGGCCACGCCGACGCGTTGGCCGGCCGTCCCGAATGTACCGACGCTGGCGGAGAGCGGCCTTGCCGGAATGGGCTATCTCGGCTGGTATGGTCTGGTGTTTCCGGCCGGCACGCCGCAAGCGGTCGTCGACAGGCTGCACAAGACGCTGCGGGAGGTGTTGGCAAGAGATGCCGTCAAGAAGCGGCTGGAGGCGATCGGCGCGGTCGCCAACCTGTCGTCGCCCGAGGAATTCCGCAAAGTTATTCAAGCCGACATCAAGCGATTCCAGGAGGTCGCCAAGACGGCTGGCCTGGAAGCTAAATAGTGCTGCCCATCAACCAAACGAAAAACAACGCGAGAAATGAAATGGCCGAACAGGTAAAGGTGCTGGTGATCTGCGGTTCGCTGCGCAAGGGCTCGTACAATGCCGCGCTGACGCGCGCATTGCCGGCGCTGGCGCCGCCCGAGATGACATTGATCGCGGCGCCGCCGTTCGATGCGTTCCCGCTCTACAACGCCGACATGCAGGAATCATCCGGCTTTCCCGCCCCGGCCAACGCACTCGCCGACGCCGTGCGCGCCGCCGACGGCGTGCTGTTCGTGACGCCGGAATACAACTGGTCGATGCCGGGCGCGCTCAAGAACGCCATCGATTGGCTGTCGCGCATGAAAGAGCAGCCGTTCAAGGAGAAGCCGGTGGCGATCCAATCGGCGAGCCAGGGCCCGCTCGGCGGCGCCCGCATGCAATATCACTGGCGCATGTCGATGACGTTCCTCGGCGCCTTCATCTACGGCACGCCCGAGGTGTTTGTCGGCTTGGCCGCGACCAAATTCGACAAGGACACGCTCGAACTTAAGGATCAGCCGACCAAGGACGCCGTCAAGACGCAACTCGCGGCCTTCGCCAAGTTCATCCAGCGCATGAAGGCGCACTAATCGCGCCCCTGGAATCAATAATCGCGACAAACGAAAAGGCCCGCGTGGCAATAATCCGCGCGGGCCTTTTGGCATTTGATGGTTAGGTCAGCTCGCCGGCTGCGCCCGCTTGGGGAACAGCTGCGGCCGCAGCTTGGGATGGCTGGCCATCATCTTCGGCGCATAAGGCGTCTCGGCGCCGAGCTCTTCCGCGGCGTGCCAAGCCCAGCGCGGGTCCCACAGCGCGGCGCGGCCGATGCAGATCAGGTCGGCTTTGCCCTGCAGCAGGATGTCTTCCGCCTGCTGAGCGCCGGCGATCAGGCCGACCGACATGGTGTTGATGCCGGTTTCCTTCTTCACCTTCTCGGCAAACGGCACCTGGTAGCCGGCCGACAGCGGAATCTTCTGCGCCGGCGACAATCCGCCGCTCGACACGTCCATGTAATCGAGGCCGCGCTTCTTCATCTCCTTGGCCAGCACGACGGTTTCCTCCGGCGTCCAGCCGCCGTCGACCCAGTCGGTCGCCGACACGCGCAGGCCGATCGGCTTGCTGTCCGGCCACACCGCGCGCACCGCCTCGTACATCTCGATGACGAAGCGCATGCGGTTCTCCAGCGAGCCGCCGTATTCGTCGGTGCGTTTGTTGGAGATTGGCGAGAGGAACTGATGACCGAGATAACCGTGCGCACCGTGCAATTCGAGCACATCGTAGCCGATGCGGTCGACGCGCTTGGCAGCGGCGGCGAATTCGCCGATGCAGCGCTTGATGTCGTCCTTGGTCATGGCGTGCGGCATGGCCCAGCCGGTGTCGTAGGGGATGGCCGAGGGCGCTTCCGGCGTCCAGGCGTCGGGGCCTTCCAGGATCGGCTTGCCGCCGGCCGCCGGCGGCGTGGTCGGGGCCTTGCGGCCGGCATGCGCGAGCTGCACGCCGAGCTTGGCGACGCCGTACTGCCGGCAGAAGTCGTGCACGCGCTTGAGCGCGGCCTCGTTCTCGTCCGAATACATGCCGGCGCATTTCGGCGAGATGCGCCCTTGCGGATTGACGTCGGTCATTTCGGTCATCACCAGCCCGGCGGCGCCGAGCGACATGTTGCCGAGATGCATGAG
>JACQDO010000520.1 GCA_016201085.1 Hyphomicrobiales bacterium
AGCCGCCGAAGGCGCGGAGAAGGCTGAGTAGGTCCTCCTTGCCCGCGCCGGCGGGCGAGCACGTCAAGCTTGGACTACCGTTCGGCAGTTCCGAGCATATCTAGAGGATCACCAATGATTAGGCGCGGCGGCAGGAGCGACTGATGGTCTCTGCAGCAGAACAACTGGCAGCCAATCTCAATTTCGGCGCCTTGGCCAAGGCCGAAGAGCTCAAGAAGCGCATCTGGTTCACGGTCGGCGCGCTGCTGGTCTATCGGCTGGGCACCTATATTCCGCTGCCTGGCATCGATCCGCAGGCCTGGGCGCAGATTTTCAACACCCAGTCGGGTGGCATCCTCGGCATGTTCAACATGTTCTCCGGTGGCGGCATCCACCGGATGGCGATCTTCGCGCTCAACATCATGCCGTACATCTCGGCCTCGATCATCATCCAGTTGATGACGACGGTCTCGCCCACGCTCGAAGCGCTCAAGAAGGAGGGCGAATCGGGCCGCAAGATCATGAACCAGTACACCCGGTATCTCACCGTGGTGCTGGCTGCGTTCCAGTCCTACGGCATCGGCATCGGCCTGCAAGGCACGGGCAGCGTCGTCAGCGAGCCCGGTTTCTTCTTCCTGATCTCGACCACGATCACGCTCACCGGCGGCACCTTGTTCCTGATGTGGCTGGGCGAGCAGATCACCGCGCGCGGCATCGGCAACGGCATTTCGTTGATCATCCTGGCCGGCATCGTCGCCGAACTGCCGTCGGCGATCGCCGGCACTCTTGAACTCGGCCGCCAGGGCGCGCTGTCGACCGGACTCATTTTGCTGGTGATCGTGATGTGCGTGGCCGTCATCGCCTTCATTGTGTTCATGGAGCGCGCGCAGCGCCGGCTACTGATCCAGTATCCGAAACGTCAGGTCGGCAACCGCATGTTCGAGGGCCAGTCCTCGCATCTGCCGCTCAAGCTCAACACCTCGGGCGTGATCCCGCCGATCTTCGCCTCCTCGCTGCTGCTGCTGCCGACCACGGTCGCCAACTTCAATGCCGGCAAGGGGCCGGAATGGTTCACCACCGTGACCACGCTGCTCGGACACGGACGGCCGTTGTTCCTGATCCTCTATATCGGACTGATCGTGTTCTTCGCCTTCTTCTACACCGCGGTGGTGTTCAACCCGACCGAGACCGCGGACAACCTGAAGAAACACGGCGGCTTCATTCCGGGCATCCGGCCGGGCGAGCGGACGGCGGAGCACATCGATTATGTGCTATCGCGCATCACCGCGGTGGGCGCGCTCTATCTGGCCATCGTCTGCCTCATTCCGGAAATGCTGATCGCCTACGCGGCGGTGCCGTTCTATTTCGGCGGCACCTCGTTGCTGATCGTGGTCAGCGTCACCATGGATACGGTGGCGCAGGTGCAGGGTTATCTGCTGGCGCATCAATATGAAGGCCTGATCAAGCGCTCGAAGCTGCGGGGGCGGCAACGATGAGACTGATCCTGCTGGGACCCCCGGGAGCGGGCAAGGGCACCCAGGCGCAGCGCCTGGTCGCCAAACACCGGATCGTACAGCTCTCCACCGGCGACATGCTGCGCGCGGCGGTGGCCGCCGCCACGCCGGTCGGCCTGCGCGCCAAGAGCATCATGGATCGCGGCGAGCTGGTGCCGGACGAGGTGGTGGTGGCGATCATCGCCGACCGCATCGACCAGGCGGACGCCAAGCGCGGATTCGTGCTCGACGGCTTCCCGCGCACGGTGCCGCAGGCGCAGGCGCTCGACCGCCTGCTGGCCGAGCGCGGTCTTGCGCTCGACGGCGTGATCGAGCTCAAGGTGGACGAGGGGATCCTGATCAAGCGCATCGAGACCCGCGTGGCGGAAATGACCGCCCGTGGCGAGAAGCTGCGCGCCGACGACAATCCGGACGTGCTGCGCGGCCGGCTGGTCGCCTACCGGGCGCAGACCGCTCCGCTTACCGACTATTACGCCCGCAAGGGCATGCTCAAGAGCGTGGACGGCATGGCGCCGATCGATACGGTGACGGCCGCCATCGACCGGCTGTTGAGCCCTGGCGGGACTGGCAAGGCCAAGGCTACAGCCAAGAAGGCGAAGCCCGCCAAGGCCAAGAGCAAGGCCGGCAAGAAAGGCCGCAAGGCCGCCAAATCTCTCAAAAAGCCGGCCAAAAAGTCCGCCATGAAGAGTGCCAAAAAGGCCGGCAAAAAGAAGCCGGGACGAGCCAAAAGCCGTACAAAGCGGAGGTTGACGAAGGCGGGATGAATCCCTTAATAAGCTGTCCATTCAGGAGTTTGACGCGATGCCGGGCCCCGAAGAGGCGGGGACAGGTGTCGTGTTACGCTTTGCGCTATCCCCTTCCAGGGACACAAGAATTCGGCGCGTCTCACGCGGCCGGCCAGTAACAGGAGAGACCATTCGTGGCTCGTATCGCGGGCGTCAATCTGCCCACCAATAAGCGCGTCGTGATCGCGCTGCAGTACATCCATGGTATCGGGCAAAAGAAAGCCCACGAAATCGTGGAGAAGGTTAACCTGCCGGCGGAGCGGCGGGTGTCGCAGCTCACCGACGCCGAGGTGCTGCAGATTCGCGAAATGATCGACCGTGACTACATGGTCGAGGGCGATCTGCGCCGCGAAGTTTCAATGAACATCAAGCGGCTGATGGACCTCGGCTGCTATCGCGGCCTGCGTCACCGCAAGGGACTGCCGGTGCGCGGCCAGCGCACGCACACCAACGCGCGGACCCGCAAGGGCCCGGCCAAGACCATCGCCGGCAAGAAGAAGACAACGGTTTAACGCTCGGGAATTGCCCGCGCCTGGCAAGGCTGGCGGGCTTCGAAAGGATCGAGAATGGGTAAGGAAGCCACCCGCGTCCGTCGGCGCGAACGCAAGAACATCGCCTCCGGCGTGGCGCATGTGAATGCGTCGTTCAACAACACCATGATCACCATCACCGACGCGCAGGGCAATACCATCGCCTGGTCGTCGTCGGGCACCATGGGTTTCAAAGGCTCGCGCAAATCGACGCCCTACGCAGCGCAAGTCGCCGCCGAGGACGCCGCCAAGAAGGCGCAGGAGCACGGCATGCGCACGCTCGAGGTCGAGGTGTCGGGTCCGGGTTCCGGCCGCGAGTCGGCGCTGCGCGCGCTACAGGCAACCGGCTTCACCATCACCTCGATCCGCGATGTGACCACGATTCCGCACAACGGTTGCCGGCCGCGTAAACGTCGACGCGTTTGATTGTTCGTTTCGAGCGGACCCTTGGCGTCCGCTACCGCTGAACTTTCCCCCACAACGGCGGGTGGGGTCGCGCGGACCAAGCACCGCGCCGCTCAATAGGTGAAGACGTGATCCAAAAGAATTGGCAGGAATTGATCAGGCCGAACAAGCTTCAGGTGACCGCCGGGCACGATCCGGCGCGCATCGCCACGGTAGTGGCCGAGCCGCTCGAGCGCGGCTTCGGCGTCACGCTCGGCAATGCCCTGCGCCGCATTCTGCTGTCCTCGCTGCAAGGCGCGGCGGTGCAGTCGGTGCACATCGACGGCGTGCTGCATGAGTTTTCCTCGATCGCCGGCGTGCGCGAGGACGTCACCGACATGGTGCTCAACATCAAGGACATCGCCATCAAGATGCAGGGCGAAGGCCCCAAGCGCATGGTGGTGAAGAAACAGGGTCCCGGCACCGTCACCGCCGGCGACATCCAGACCGTCGGCGACGTGGTGGTGCTCAACCCCGACCTCGTGCTGTGCACGCTCGACGAGGGCGCCGAGATCCGCATGGAATTCACCGTCAATACCGGCAAGGGCTACGTGCCGGCCGAACGCAACCGTCCCGAGGACGCGCCGATCGGCCTGATCCCGGTCGACAGCCTGTATTCGCCGGTGCGCAAGGTCTCCTACAAGGTCGAGAACACCCGCGAGGGCCAGATCCTCGATTACGACAAGCTCACCATGACGATCGAGACCAACGGCGCGGTCAGCCCGGACGACTCGCTCGCCTATGCCGCAAGGATTCTGCAAGACCAGCTCAACGTGTTCGTGAACTTCGAGGAGCCGCGCAAGGCGGAAGCGGCCGAGACCATTCCGGACCTCGCCTTCAACCCGGCCTTTCTCAAGAAGGTCGACGAACTCGAACTGTCGGTGCGCTCGGCCAACTGTCTCAAGAACGACAACATCGTCTACATCGGCGACCTGGTGCAGAAGACCGAAGCCGAAATGCTGCGTACGCCGAACTTCGGGCGCAAGTCGCTCAACGAGATCAAGGAAGTGCTGGCGCAGATGGGCCTGCACCTCGGCATGGAAGTGCCGGGCTGGCCGCCGGAGAATATCGAAGAGCTGGCCAAGCGCTTCGAGGACCACTACTGAGACTACGCGTCGTCACGGCCGTCGCGGCCGTGACAGTGTGAGAAACAAGGGGATAGGCGATGCGTCACGGAAAAGTTCACCGCAAATTGGGCCGGCATTCGGCTCACCGCACCGCCATGTTCGCCAATATGTGCGCCTCGTTGGTCAAGCACGAGCAGATTGTCACCACGCTGCCGAAGGCCAAGGAACTGCGCCCGATCGTCGAGAAACTGGTCACGCTCGCCAAGAAGGGCGGGTTGGCAGCGCGCCGTCAGGCGATCTCGGAGATGCGCGATGTGCCGATGGTCAAGAAATTGTTCGAGGTGATCGGCCCGCGCTACAAGGACCGCAAGGGCGGCTATACCCGCGTGCTCAAGGCCGGCTTCCGCCATGGCGACAACGCGGCCAATGCCGTGATCGAGTTCGTCGACCGCGATGTCGAGGCCAAGGGCAAGGACTCCGGGCCGGTGCAGGCCAAGAAGGCCGACGAAGAAGCAACCGCCGCGGCATAAGCTCCGACATAAGCAAAATTTTCATGCAAGGGCGGCCTCGGAGCCGCCCTTTTCATTTTTACGCCTGTCACGGTATGATTGTAGATAAGAACGAGAATCAACAAACGTCCAAAAGTCAGGGAGACATTTCATGATCCGTACGGGTTTTCTGGCGCTTGCCTTTGGCGTGGCGCTGATCGGTGGCGCGCAGGCGCAATCCAATGCCGACCTGGTCAAGCGCGGCGACTATCTGGTCAACGGTCTGCTCACCTGCGGCAACTGCCATACGCCGAAAGGTCCGACCGGCGACATCATGGAGAAGGCGTTCTCCGGCGGGCTGTCGTGGGATGAGCCGCCGTTCAAGGTCACCGCGCCGAACATCACGCCGGACAAGGAAACCGGCATCGGCGGTTGGACCGACGCGCAGATCAAGACCGCGCTGCGCAAGGGCGTGCGCCCCAATGGCGTGCCGCTCGCCATGGTCATGCCGAGCGATTTCTATGAAATCATGACCGAGCGCGATTTGAACGCCGTCGTCGCCTATCTGCGCACGCTCAAGCCGATCAAGAACAAGGTGCCGGACCCGATCTACAAGATGCCGCAGATGCATCATCCCTTCGCCGGCGGCGAGAAGCCGTACACGGAAGCGATGATGGGCGATAAGCTGAAGAAGGGCTTCTATCTCGCCACCATCGCGCATTGCATGGAATGCCATACGCCGATGGGGCCGCGCGGACGCGAGTTCGCCAGCAAGCTCGGCGCCGGCGGCTTTGAGTTCCCTGGGCCGTGGGGCAAGTCGGTGTCGCGCAACATCACTTCGAGCAAGACCAAGGGCATCGGCGGCTGGAGCGACGCCGAGGTCAAGCGCGCCATCACCACCGGCGTCAGCAAGGATGGCAGCAAGCTTATGCCGCCGATGGCGTTCCATTCCTACGCCAAGATGACGGGCGACGATCTCGACGCCGTCGTGGCCTGGCTGCGCACGGTGCCGGCGAAGGAGTAGGGCTGAGGCTGTCATGCCCCGCGACCCGTCTTCGCAAAATTGCTTCGACGGGTCGATGCATGAGCCCGCCGAAGCGTAAGCGAAGGCGGGAAGCGGGGCATCCAGTACGCCCAGTGGTTACTGGATTGCCCGCTTTCGCGGGCAATGACAGAAGCGTTTACGGCTGCCTTCATTTAGTCCGGGTGCAGGCCTATATCTGGGCCACACGCGGGATTCGACGCCATGCACCTGAAAACTTGCCTTATCGCAGCCGCCGCTGCCGCACTCGCCTTGGCGGGTATTGCCACCGCCCCCGCGCAAGAGCGGCGCGTGCCCAACGCCGCCGAGCTGCGGCTGTCCTATGCGCCGATCGTGCAGCGGGTGGCGCCGGCGGTGGTCAATGTCTATGCCGCCAAGACCGTGCAGACCCGCAATCCGCTGTTCGACGATCCGATCTTCCGCCGCTTCTTCGGCGTGCCGGGCCAGCAGCCCGAGCAGATGCAGCGCTCGCTCGGCTCCGGCGTCATCGTCGATGCCTCGGGCCTCGTCGTCACCAACGTCCACGTCATCGAGGGCGCCGACCAGGTCAAGGTCTC
>JACQDO010000526.1 GCA_016201085.1 Hyphomicrobiales bacterium
GGACCAGTTGGAGGTCGACGACTTCCTCGGGCCGCCCAATATCAACTGGCACATCGCGCTTGATCCGCTGCGGCCGATGGGCGTCGACCCGCTCACCGGTGGCGCTAGCGGACCTGGCGCGCGGATGTTCGTGCGCTATCGCAAGGGCCAGGTGCGCGGCATGCAGAACGCGCTGCGCGTCATCCGCGAGGTGCACGCCGCCTGGGGTGAGAAATTCGGCCGCTATCACGCGCCGCTGGTCGAGGAATATCGGCTCGACGATGCCGAATACGCACTGGTCACCATCGGCAGCATGACCGGCGCCGCCAAGGATGCGGTCGACCTCGCCCGCGACCGGGGCGAAGCCGTCGGCCTCATCAAGATCAAGACTTTCCGGCCGTTCCCGCTGCAGGCCATGGTGGCCGCGCTCAAGAAAGTCAAACGCGTCGGCGTGGTCGACCGCGCGGTGAGCTTCGGCTGGAATTGCGGCCCGGTCTATCAGGAGACCTTGGGCGCGCTCTATCACACCGGCAAATCCATTCCGGCCATCAGCTTCATCGGCGGTCTGGCCGGCGCCGACATCACGGTCGAGCATTTCACGCGCGCCATCGCGCTCACGCGCGAGCTGCAATGGGACCGCGATTCCAACGAGCCGGTCTGGCTGAACGAGAACGATTGATATGCAGAGCAAATATCTCATCGTCGGCAGCAGCCACGCCGCCCTGGAAGCGGCCACCGCGATCCGCCTGATCGATGCCGATGGCGCCTTGACGCTGCTGACGCGCGACGCGCGTCTGCCTTATTCGCCGACCATCCTGCCTTACGTGGTGTCGGGACGCTCGCAGCCCGACAATGTGGTGTTGCGCGACGAGGCCTATTTCAAGGACAACAAGATCGCCTTCGTGCCCGGCGCCGATGTGGTCGCGCTCGATCCGGCGCAATCGAGACTGCGGCTCGCCTCCGGCGAGACCTGGCAATACGAGCGGCTGCTGATCGCCACCGGCGCCGCGCCCATGCTGCCGAAGGTCGCGGGGCTCAAAGATGTGCCGTTCCATGTGCTGCGCTCGATGGACGATGCCATCAATCTGCGGCAGGCGATAGGGCAGGCCCGTTCGGCCATCGTCCTGGGCGCCGGCCTCATCGGCATGCACGCCGCCGAGAACATGGCCAAGGCCAAGATCGCGGTCACCGTGGTCGAATTGCAGCCGCACGCGCTCGCCGGCTATTTCGAACCGAAGGCCTCTGCGATCATCGAACGCACCTTCGCCCGCAACGGCGTCACCATGTTGATGGGGCAGACGTTTCAAAGCGTCCAACGGCAGGGCGCGGGCTGTCTCGCCACGCTCGCCGACGGCACGACGGTCGCCGCCGATCTGCTGCTGGTGTGCACCGGGGTCAAACCCAATACCGGCTTCCTCGACGCCTCTGGCATCGAAACCGACGCCGGCATTCTGGTCGACGATCTGATGCGCACCAATCTGCCGAACGTCTGGGCCGCCGGCGACGTGGCGCAGGCGCGCGGTTTCTGGGGCGGCAAGGTGGTCAACGGTATTCTGCCCAATGCGGTGGAGCAGGGCCGTATTGCCGGCGCCGGCATGGCCGACGATGCCGGCGTGCAGCCGTTCCCCGGCGCGGTGCCGCTCAACACCTATAGCTTCTTCGGCCAGCAGGCGATTTCGGTCGGCCGCTCCGGCGGGCCTGGATCGGAGGTTGCCGAAGGCGGCAGCGAGGACAGCTATCGTCACATCGTGCTCAAGGACGGGCACCTGGTCGGCATCGCCACCATCAACGATTTCGTCGATGCCGGCATCATGTGGCAGCTCATTTTGCGCGGCACCGATCTGTCGCCGGTCAAAGCCGAATTCATCGCCAATCCGCAACTGACCGGGCGGCGCTTGATGTCGCAGCTCTGGCGCTAGGAGCTTTATCGTGGGCAAGTGTTTCAACACCCTGCAATTCCACGCCAGCCGCTGCGACGGCTGCGGCGACTGCATGACCGCCTGCGCGCAGGCTAAGGCGCAGACCGACGATCGGCGATATTCACGCATTCAAATTCTTCCCAGGACCGACGGCGAGGGCGTCGAGCTGGCGCTGTGCCGGCAATGCGCCGATCCGATCTGCGTGATGAACTGCCCGTCCGGCGCGCTGACCAAAAACGCCGACAGCGGCGTCATCGACTGGGCCGGCGGCAAATGCGTCAACTGCCTGTTGTGCACGGCCGGCTGTTCTTACGCCGGCATCGTCTATGACGCCGAGGTCGGCCATGTCACCAAGTGCGACCAATGCGACGGCGATCCGGCCTGCGTCAAAGCCTGCCCGAACGAGGCGCTCGAATATCGCACCGCGGCGCGCATCTTCAATGAATATGCCGACATGGAGGATATGTTCTGCCGTGGCCTGTCCGCCTGTCACGGCTGCAACTCCGAACTGCTGATTCGCCACACCATGCGCATGGTGGGGCCGGACTCGGTGGTCGCCTGTCCGCCCGGCTGCATCCCCGGCATGGGTACGGTCGGCTACAATGGCCAGACCGGCGCCAAGGTGCCGACCTTCCATTCGCTGCTGACCAACACCGCCACCATGCTGGCCGGCGTCAAGTTGCAATTCAAACGGAAGGGACGGGAAGTGACGGCGCTGGCGCTCTCCGGCGACGGCGGCACCTCCGATGCCGGGTTCCAATCGGTGTCCGGCGCGGCCGAGCGCAACGACCCGATTCTGTTCATCTGCGTCGACAACGAAGGCTACATGAACACCGGCATGCAATCGTCCGGTGTGACGCCGTACGGTTCTTGGACCTCGACCACACCGGTCGGTGGCGAAATGCAGGGCAAGCGTACCGAGTCGAAGAACCTGCCGATCATCATGACGATGCACAATTGTTCCTACGTCGCCACCGCTTCGACCGCGTTCCTGGAGGATTATTACGAGAAGCTGAAGAAGGCGATCGAAGTGGCCAAGACCGGCATGGCCTATCTGCATGTGCACGCGCCTTGTCCGACCGGCTGGCGCTTTCCTTCCGGCATGACCACCGAAGTGTGCCGCATGCAGGTGCGCACCAATTTTATCGCGCTCTGGGAATACGACCCGGCCAACGGACTGCGCTTCACCCATTCGGTCGATAAGCCGCAGCCGGTCGTCGACTATCTCAAGATGATCGGCAAATACCGCCATCTGAGCGAAAAGCAGGTCAGCCACATCCAGCACACGGTCGACGACAAGATCGCGTACTTGCGGCAGTTGACGCAGGTGGCGGCGGAGCGCCGGCCTGTGGCGGCGCGCTAGCCAAACCTGAACGCCAGCAGATTATCGAACGAGCGCAGCTCGATCAGCACGCGATGCAAGAGATCGCCGTCGCGCGTCTCGATGGCTTTCGCGATCAGCGCCAGGCTCGCCTTGGCGCCGTCGACCAGGCGGCGGAACTCGGGATTCTTGCGGATGGCGTCGCCGGCAATGCCGTCGCAGCGCGCCAGCGTCGCGCTATAGCTCTGGGCCGTGGTGGCGAGCGCCTGCGGCTTGGCGAAGTCGAGCGAACGGTCGTCGTAGGCCATCAGCGCGTCCATGCCGGCATTGGCGTCGCGCACGCAGTCGGCCAGCACCACGATGCCGGCGGCCTTGCGCAGGTCGTAGAGATCGCCGCGGATTTCTTCCAACGACTTTCGCACCGCGTCCGGCTTTCCCATGCTGATCATGAGATCGATCCCGACAAAGCGCGTATTCATGGCGGTCCAGAGCGTGGCGTAATGCGGATTGCCGTCGAAGGCGGCCTGCCGCTTGCCGGCGAAGCGCCGCTCGAGCGCGCCCCAGGACTCGCGCAGCCGGTCGATTTCCAGCAAAGCCAGATCGAGATTGCCGGTGCGCAGATAGCCGATCGCCACTCGGTTATGCGCCGAGGCGTTTTCGACCGCGGCGTTGAAATCGGCCAGATCGTCGGCCAAGACCTCGTTCACGGCGGTACTCGTCACCAAGGCGAGAGCGAAGAGGGCGGCGCGAGCGAGCGAAAGCCACATGACGGTCACCGTTGCGTAGCGAGGAACTGGACCTCGCGGCCGGGGGACTATACTTCTAAGCGCATGAGATTGACGCGGCGTAACCTGTTGCAGGGACTGGGCGGCCTCGGCCTTTTCGGCATCTCCGGCGCGCGCGCCGCCGAGCCGATTCTGACCGACGACGGGCTCTACAAAGAACCGTGGTTTCTTGAGAGTTTCCTGGACCTTAACGACGATCTCGAAGGCGCCGCCAAGGACGGCAAGCGCTTTGTCATCATGTGGGAACTGCGCGGCTGCCCGTATTGCAAGGAGACGCATTTTGTTAATTTTGCGCGCAGCGACATATCCGACTACATCAAGGCCAATTTCGAGGTGCTGCAGCTCAACATCATCGGTTCGCGCAAGGTCACCGATTTCGACGGCAGCGAACTGCCGGAAAAGGCCCTGGCGCTGAAATATGGCGTGCGTTTCACGCCGACCTTCCAATTTTTCCCCGAACGCGCCGCGCCGTTGAAAAATATTGCGCCCACCAAGCGCGAGGTCACGCGCGCGCCGGGCTATTACCGGCCGGACGATTTCCTCGCCATGTTCCGCTACGTGCGGGAAAAAGCCTATGAGAGCAGGAGCTTCCGCGATTTTCTCAGAGCGCAGGCGGGTTGAAAATAAATATAATTCCGCCTCCGGCACGACCCCGGAATTATATTCTTTTTTATGAATATGATTTGAACCCGTCCCCGCCCACCGCTATGGTCGGTTATGGACGGGGCTGCTGAAAGCCTCGAATCGGTCATCAGGGAGGGATTTCATGCGACAGCTATCCCGTCGCGCAGCGCTGGCCTTGGGCGCCGGCGGCGCGGCCTTCACCGCTCTCGGCTGGAACGAGAACGCCTTCGCCGCCGCCAAGGAAGCGGCCGAGGCCATCGCCAAATTCACCGGCGGCAAGACCGCTACCCAGGGCAAGGTCTCCATCGAACTGCCGGAGATCGCGGAAAACGGCAATACCGTGCCGCTGGCGGTTTCCGTCGCCGCGCCGATGACGGCCGACAACTATGTCAGCGAAATCATGGTCGTCGCCGAAGGCAATCCGAACCCGGGCGTCGCCACCTTCCACCTCACGCCGCTGTCGGGCAAGGCCGAGGCCTCGACCCGCATCCGTCTCGCCGCCACGCAGAACATCGTCGTGGTCGCCAAGACCAGCAAGGGCGAATTCTTCACCGGCCAGAAGCTGGTCAAGGTCACCATCGGCGGTTGCGGCGGCTGATTCATCAAACAACAAATAAGCAACAAGCAAGAATTCGGGAGAATATCATGGCGGAAAAACCGCGGCTCAAGCTGCCCAAGGAAGCCAAGAAGGGCGACGTGATCGAGATCAAGACGCTGATGCCGCACATCATGGAGTCGGGTCAGCGCAAGGACAAGGACGGCAAGACCATCCCGCGCAAGATCATCAACAAGTTCACGGCGGAGTTCAACGGCAAGCCGGTGTTTACCGCCAATCTCGAACCGGCGATCGCGGCGAACCCCTATATGCAGTTCTCCGCCAAGGTGGAGGAGAGCGGCACGTTCAAGTTCACCTGGACCGACGACGACGGCACGGTGATCAGCGCGGAAGAAAAAATAACGGTGAGCTGACGCTGACGACGTCCCGCGCCGCTAACCGAGCGCGCGAACGCACACAACGATAACAATTCGTTCGGGGAGGATCGAATGACGCGTGCAGGGATGGTGGCAACGAGCGCCGTTGCGCTGATGCTGGCCGGCGCTTTCGCTGTTGTGGATGCCGGCTCGGGCGCCAACGCGCAGACCACGAAGCGCGAAGCGCCGCTCGAGACCAAGGACGCCGCCTCGGCGCGGCCATGGAAGCGTTACGCCGGTTGGCCGACGCGCGATGAATCGAAATACAACACGCTCGGCAATCTGGCGACCGCGCCGGCGCCAAAGGAGCCGCGCAAGATCGGCAATGCGCTCATCGGCGATGCGGCCAACGGCGCCAAGCTGGTGGCGGACCGCAACCGCGGCGGCTCGTGCCTGGCCTGCCATGTGATGGGTCCGGCCGGCAACGCCGATCTGCCGGGCAACGCCGCGCCCGATCTGTCCGAGATCGGCAATGCCGGGCGCGAGGACGAGTGGCTGTTCAACTACATCTACGACGCGCGCGTCTACAATTCCGAAACGATCATGCCGCCCTGGGGCGGCCACGGTTTCTTCAACGACCAGGAAATCAACGACATCGTCGTCTTCCTGAAGACGCTGAAAGCGCCGGCGGCGTTCAAGACCGCGCTCGACGATCCAAGCAAGCGTCCGCCGCCGGTCGAGAAACGCGACAATCTCGACGCGATTGAAAATCCCGGTATGTGGGCGGTGGAAAAGGCGCAGGAGCTGTGGAAGCTGAAGTCCGCCAGCGGCTTTTCCTGCAACACCTGTCACAGCGATCCGCAAGGCACGTTCAAGACCTGGGCGGCGTCGATGCCGAAATGGGAGCCGCGGCTCGACAAGGTGCTGGGCGTCGAGGAATTCGTCGCGCGCCACGCCAAGGCCACCACCGGCGCCGCTTGGCTGATGGAGACCGACGAAAATCGCGCGCTGTCGGTCTATCTGCACTTCCTTGCTAACGGCGCGCCGATCAAGATCGAAATGAGCAGCGCGCAAGCCAAGGCGGCGATCGAACGTGGCAAGGTATTGAGCACGCGCAAAGTCGGGCAGCTCAACATGGCCTGCACCGATTGCCACGGCAAAGCGGCCAATCACTGGATCCGCGGGCAATGGCTGGGCGAGCCGAAGGGCCAGTACGATCACTTCCCGACCTGGCGCACCAGCCTGCTGGCGATCTTGGATATCCGCCAGCGCTTCCAGTGGTGCCAGGTCAACATCCGCGCCGACGAGCTGCCGCCCGACGCCAAGGAATACGGCGATCTGGAGTTCTATCTCGCCACGCAGAATGAAGGACAGAAGCTGAGCGTGCCGGGCATCGTGAGGACATTGATCGCCGGAACAGTGACGTATTCGGCATACCCGCCGTTGGTATGCGCGCCCAGGATCTTATACGAGATGCACATGTTGTCCTGTCCGGAAAGACAGTAGGCGCATCGAAAACAGCTCAAGCCCGGCGCCACGAACACCTTCTCGCCCCGGCTGATCCCGGTGACGTTCCGCCCCATCGCCTCGACGACGCCGGCGACGTCGCAGCCCGAGATATGCGGGAAAGCGGTTTTGTAGGCCGGGATCCCCTGGCGCACCCAAATGTCCACATGATTGATCGAGCAGGCCTTGACCCGGATCAGGACCTCATCCTCGCCGGGCAGCGGCGTCGGGACGTCCTGATAAACCAATTTTTCGGGACCGCC
>JACQDO010000055.1 GCA_016201085.1 Hyphomicrobiales bacterium
ACCTCGCCGTGCTCCATGCCGAAGGCATCGATGGCAAGCCGGATTACGCCAACGCCGCGCTCTGGTTCCGCAAGGCGGCGCAGCACGGCATCGCCGACAGCCAGTATAATCTCGGCGTGCTGAGCGCGCGCGGCTTAGGCACCGAGAAAAACTTCGAAGAATCCTACAAATGGTTCGCCCTCGCGGCCAGCCAGGGCGACCGCGAAGCCGGCAAGAAACGCGACGAAATCGCCAGCCAATTGGATGGCGAGGCGCTCGCCGCCGCCCAGCAGGCCGTTAAGACTTTCGCGCCCACACCGCAGCCGGAAGAGGCCACCGTGGTCGCCGAACCGTCCGGCGGCTGGGACCGCGCAGCCGGCGCGCCAGCCCCGCATGGCAAGCCGCGGCTGGCCCCGCCGATGTCGCTCGGTGCAATGACGTCGAACAGGCGGTAAGCGGGCGCCGGTAATCTTATTCGCGGTTTTGCTGACGTTTCCGCGCCCAATGGTGTTAACTGTCATATGAGCCGCCGGTCCGCGCGGACCGGCGGCGGAAATATCGAACGCCGGACGACGTCGCTTGCAGATCTATCTCCCGATCGCCGACCTGCCCGTTAATATATTCCTCGTGCTGGGGATGGGGCTGGCGGTCGGCTTCATCTCCGGCATGTTCGGCATCGGCGGCGGTTTCCTGATGACGCCGCTGTTGATTTTCATCGGCATCTCGCCGGCCGTGGCAGTGGCGAGCGTATCCAGCCACATCGCGGCCTCCTCGTTCACCGGCGCCATCACTTATTGGCGCAAGCGCGCGCTCGATACGGCGCTCGCCATGATGCTGCTCAGCGCCGGCATAGTCGGCACGGCCTGCGGCGTCTGGCTGTTCACCGTACTGCGCTCGCTCGACCAGCTCGATCTGATGATCGGTCTCTCCTATGTGACGCTGCTCACCGCGGTCGGCGTGACCATGATCTATGAAAGCGTGCAGGCCGAATTGCGCACGCGCAAAGGCATGCCGGCGACGCTGCGGCGGCCGGGCAGCCACACCTGGCTGCATGGCTTGCCATTCAAGCTGCGCTTCAAGCGCTCGAAAATCTACGTGTCGGCCATACCGGTGTGGGCGATCGGATTCATCATCGGCTTCGTCGGCGCCATCATGGGCATCGGCGGCGGCTTCCTGCTGGTGCCAATGCTGATCTATTTCCTGCGGGTGCCGACCGCGACCGTGATCGGCACCTCGATGGTGCTCACGCTGATCACCATGGCCTCGGCGACCGTGATGCATGCCGCCACCAACCATCTGGTCGATGCGGTGCTGGCGCTGATCTTGATGGTCGGCGGGGTAATCGGCGCGCAATTCGGCGCGCGCACCGGCGCGCGCATGCGCGGCGAGCGGCTGCGGCTGCTGCTCGGCCTGCTGGTGTTCGCGGTCGGCCTGCGCTTCGCCTATGAGCTGGTGGTGCAGCCGGACGATCTGTTCTCGCTGCGCCACGTCGGGAGCGGCTGATGCGGCGGCGCGCGCTCATCCTCGCGATCGTGCTGCTGACCGGCGGCGCCTGGCCGGCCGCCGCCGAACGGCTGGTGGTGTCGCTGTCGAATCACCGGGTGTCGGTCACTTCGAGCTTTACCGGCGAGGATCTGGTGCTGTTCGGCACCATAGAACCCGACCAGCCGCGGACCGCGCTGCGTCCGCCCTACAACCTGGTGATCACGGTGACCGGCCCGCCCGAGACGATGCGTACGCGGCGCAAGGAGCGTGTGCTCGGCATCTGGGTCAACATGGACTCGCGCGAATTCGTGCGGGTGCCATCCTATCTCAGCGTATTGAGCAATCGGCCGGTCGGCGAAATCGCCGCGCCGGAGGTGTTGCGGCGGTTGCAGATCGGCCTCGACAATTTCCTGCTGCCGCAACGTATCGGCCCCGACATCGCCGACACCGTGCGCGACGATCCGTTCCGCGTCGCCTTCCTGCAACTGGAAACGCAGCACGGACTTTACCGGCAATCCAGCACCGCGGTGACTTACCTGACACCGACCGTGTTCCGCGCCGCCATTCCGTTGCCGGCCAACGTGCCGACCGGAAACTATGCGATCGACGTCAAGCTGTTCGCCGACGGCGCCCTGGTTGCACGCACCAATACGGCACTGGAAGTGATCAAGGCGGGGTTCGAGCAATATGTCGCCGATGCCGCGCGCGACCACGGCCTGCTCTATGGCTTGCTGACCGCGCTGATGGCGCTGCTCACCGGCTGGTTCGCCAGCGTGGTGTTCAGGAAAGATTAGCGCATGATCCCGAAAAGCTTGTCCTCGACTTGATCGGGGATGGGAACCGGTTTCCCGCCTTCGCGAAGCCCGCTTCGGCGGGCGAAGCAAGGTCGGAAAAGATCATGCGCAAGCAAAATGTTAGGGAAGCAAAGTGATTCCATCTAAACGGATTGCGCTCTTGCCACCACGATCAGGCCGGGCACCGGCGCATTCTTTTCCGTGCGCGTGGCGGCGGCATCCAGGCTGACGAGCTGCAACCCGGCGGCGGCGAGCGCCGCGCGCACATGCGCCGCGCCATGCGCATAGCGCAGGGTCTCGCGCAGGATCACGCCATCGCCATCATGGGTCTCGACGCTGAAAGCGATCGTCGCGGCCGGCGCCGCGACCTGCGCCACCGCTGTCAGCACCGGCGCAAGCGCGTCGAGATACATGAACACATCGGCGGCGACGATGAGATGATAACGCGCCACTTGCGCGGCTTCGCCGGCGAGGAACGCCGCGACGTCGCCTTCGATCAACCGGTCGTAGAGTCCCTTGGCGCGCGCCTGCGCCAGCATGGCGGGCGAGAGATCGACGCCCACCAGCCAGTCGCAATGCGGGCGGAACGCCGCGCCGGCAAGACCGGTGCCGCAGCCGAGATCGAGCCCCGAGCCGAATTTCAGCCGCGTCCCGCTCGCCTCGATCGCGCGCAGCAGCAGCTCGGGCGCGCGGTAGCCGAGACCTTGCGTCAGTGCTTGATCGAAGGCTCCCGCGTAGCCATCGAACAGCGCGCACACGTAAGACTCCGGCATGGCGGCGGCCGGTTGCGCGCCGAGCCGGATCAGATGCAAGCGGGCGCCGTGGCGATCCTGCGGGTCGGCCGTCCTCGCCTGTGCGAACGCCGCGATAGCGCCGTCGCGCTCGCCCAGTTTCTCGCGCAACTCGCCGAGCGCGAACCAGGCCGCGGCATAGCCGGGCGCCAGTTCAAGCGCCTGCAGCAGCAGATCGGCGGCGCCGGCAAGATCGCCCTTGGCCGCCAGATCGCGCGCCCATTCGAAGCGGCGGTCGGCGAGCAGATTGCCAGACGGCAGATGGATCGGCATCGGTTGCAAAAGCTTAACCTCAGGGGATGGCGGCGGCGATTCTAGAGCATATGTTGGGCGTGGTCGCGAGAATCGGGGGCGGGTTTCCCGCCTTCGCGAAGCCCAATTCGGCGGGCGAAGGAAGGCCGGACAACATCATGCGCCTGCAAAAGCTGCCACCGTCAAATCGTGATAAGATCGAAACGACTCCGACAAGGACCGAGGACAGCATGGCCAACGACAGCATGACGCGGATTTTCGGCGGCTCACCGCTGGCGGTGCTGGGGCGCCTGGTGCTGGTGTCGATCCTGGTCGGCGTCATCCTGTCGGCGCTGGGTCTCGACCCGTTCGACATTATCCACAGCATCGAGCGGCTGATCCGCTCGATCTGGAACATGGGCTTCGACGCCTTCCGCTGGCTGTGGCGCTATTTCCTGCTCGGCGCCGCCATCGTGATCCCGATCTGGCTGTTCATGCGGCTGGTGAATGCGCCACGCGGTAAGTAATCAGCCCGGCCAGCTCTCCGCCGTCATGTCGGCGGCGTCCGAACCGATCATCGAGGCGAGCGAATCGCGGTGGCCGCGTTTGATCGCCGTCGCCAGATCGGTCTTGATCTGCGCCACCACGCCGATGCCGCGATAAACCAGCCCGCTGTAGAGCTGCACCAGCGTGGCGCCGGCCTTGATCTTGGCAATGGCGGTGGCGCCTGAGTCGACGCCGCCGACGCCGATCAGCGGAAAGGCGTGCTCGGCGCGCACATAGGTCTCCGCCAGCATGCGGGTGGACAGCTTGAACAGCGGCCGCCCGGACAGACCGCCAGCCTCACGCGCCGTGTCGCGGTCGCGCAGCGAGCCGGGCCGCGCGATCGTGGTATTGCCGACCACCATGCCGTCGACGCGGTGCTTGCGCGCGATGCCGACCACGTCGTCGAGATCGGACAGCGAGAGATCGGGCGCGATCTTGAGCAGCACCGGCGTCGGCCCGGCACGCGGCTGCACGCGTTCGCGCGCGTCGATCACGCGCGCCAGCAGATCGTCGAGCGCCTTGGCCTGCTGCAGATCGCGCAAGCCGGGCGTGTTGGGAGACGACACGTTGACGGTGAAATAGCTCGCAACCGCGGCGAAGGTCTCGATCAGTTGGACATAATCTTGCGTGCGGTCGGGCGAATCGCGGTTGGCGCCAATATTGACCCCGACGATGCCGCCGGCATTGGCGCGCGCAGCTAACCGCGCCAGCACTGCCGCCGCCCCGGCATTATTGAAGCCGAGCCGGTTGATCACCCCCTCGTCGGCCGCGAGCCTAAACAGGCGCGGGCGCGGATTGCCGGCTTGGGCACGGGGGGTCACGGTCCCCACCTCCACGAAGCCGAAGCCAAGCCGCAGCAGGGCATCCGGCGCCTGGGCATTCTTGTCGAAGCCGGCGGCCAGACCGATCGGATTGGGGAAATTGAGCCCGAAAGCCCGAACGCTCAGCTCCTTCGCATCGGGGGCCGGCCGCGGCAGCGGCATGAAGGACAGGGCCTTGATCGCCAGTACATGCGCATCCTCGGGGTCGAGCGCCCGCATCAGCGGGCGGGACAGGCGGTCGAGGAAGCCGATCACCACGGGGATCTCCGGGTTGCGACATTTTGTCGGGGCATGATCTTTCCCCAAAAACCGGTTCCCACTTTTCCCGATCATACGCAACCGGCCGCATCGACCTTAGGAAAATTTATTCAAGGGAGTATGCTGGCAACCCTTGCACAGAGGGGGCGACTCACGGTTATAATTCCTATAACTTGTCCCTCAATCCCATCCTGACCCAGGCGGTATTAATTTCACCATGCTGACACATAACCAGATTTGGACTGCCATGGACCGGCTCGCCGAGCGCTCCGGGCTGACGGCCTCCGGGCTTGCCAAGAAGGCGGGCCTCGACCCCACCACCTTCAACAAATCCAAGCGCATCACGCCGGAAGGTCGCCCGCGCTGGCCGTCGACCGAATCGGTGGCCAAGGCGCTGGCCGCCACCGGCACTAAGGTCGAAACTTTCGTCAGCCTGATCACCGACGCCGGCGGCAAGACGGCGATTTCGAATGTGCCGCTGATCGGCTTCGCCCAGGCCGGCGCCGGCGGCTATTTCGACGATGCCGGCTTCCCGGTCGGCAAAGGCTGGGAAGACATCAGCTTCCCCTCGGTCACCGACCGGCACACCTACGCGCTGAAGATTTCCGGCGACTCGATGAAGCCGGTCTATCGCGCCGGAGACATCATCGTGGTTTCGCCTGCGGCGACGGTGCGCAAGGGCGACCGCGTGGTGGTCAAGACCAGGGACGACGAGGTCATGGTCAAGGAACTCAAGCGCAAGAGCAACAAGATCGTCGAGCTCAAGTCGCTCAATTCCGAGCACCGCGACCGCACGCTGTCGATGTCGGAGGTGGTGTGGATCGCGCGTATCGTCTGGGCCAGCCAGTAACCGTCCGGTTCCATCGTTTCCCGGAAATGGTTGTGGTCGCTGCGCGCGACTCCGGCTAGACTTGCCCCTGCAAAAAAACCAGGGGGGACTAACATGACGACCATCGATCATCCGACCACGTGCGCCTGCTGCGGCGATATGTTGCGCGCGCGCTTCGACCGGCGGCGGTTCCTGCATCTGACGGCCGGCGCTGGATTGCTGGCGGCGTTTCCCTCGCTCGCCTTCGGCGCGGAAGGCAATTACGACGCCATGCTGCTGACCTGCATTGATCCGCGCTTTCCGCAGCCGACCATCAATTACATGAGAAGCCGCAAGATGATCGGCAAGTACAGCCAGTTCACCTTTGCCGGCGCTTCCATCGGCGTGGTGGCGCCGGCGTTCAAGACCTGGGCACCGGCGTTCTGGGACAATCTGGCGGCGTCGATCCAGTTGCATCACATCCCGAAAGTGATCGCGATGAACCATCGCGACTGCGGCGCGGCCAAGATCGCCTACGGCGCGGAAAAAGTCGCCAACAAGCAGATCGAAACCGAAACCCACAAAGCCGCGCTGATGGAATTCAAAAAGCAGGTGGCGGAAAAGCAGCCTACGCTGAAGGTCGAACTCGGCCTGATGGCGCTCGACGGCAAGGTGGAGATGTTTAGCTGAGCGGCTTTTCTATCCCTCCCCCTGAAAGGGAGGGATTTTAAAAGTTTGCCGAGCGGGCGACGCGGCCCTCGCCGAACTCCTTCATTGGGACACGGCGTTTCCTGCGAACAGCGACGTTCTCGAAGCAGGATGCGGCGTCGGAGCCCAGACGGTCACGATTGCCCGCAACAGTCCGCGGGCCTGTATCAGATCGATCGACATATCGGCCGATTCGCTGAAGGCGGCAAATGACTGCATCGCACGTGCGGGTCTCACCAATGTGGCGTTCCAGCAGGCCGACATTTTCGATCTGCCATTCGCCGTGGCGAGCTTCGATCAGGTCTTCGCGTGTTTCGTTCTTGAACATCTGCGCGATCCTCTGGCTGCGCTGTCGCGGCTGAAGCTCGTCTTGAAGCCCGGCGGAACCCTCACGGTGATCGAAGGCGATCACGGCTCCACCTATTTTTATCCGGACAGCGAAGCCGCCCAGCGCACCATACGGTGCCTGGTCGACATTCAAGCCGAGATGGGAGGAGACGCGCTGATCGGACGGCGGCTTTATCCGTTGCTGGCGCAAGCCGGGCTCAAGCACATCGCGGTGTCTCCCCGCATGGTCTATGTGGACAGCAGTAGGCCGCAGCTCGTCGATGGATTCACGATCAAGACTTTCATCGCCATGGTCGAAGGTGTTCGCAGCCAAGCCATCGCGCGCGGCCTGATCGATCCCGACGCATGGGAAAAAGGAATTCGCGACCTTTACCGGACGACGAAAAGCGATGGCGTGTTCTGCTACACGTTTTTCAAGGCCGTCGCGACCGCGTGACGCGTGTTTGGCTCACGCCGAGCGCGCCAGCGCGCCGTCGATCATGTCGACGGTATTCTGCAAGCCATAGACCGCGACGAACGAGCCGAAGCGCGGGCCTTTCTCCTGCCCGAGCAGCACCTGATAGAGCATGTTGAACCAGTCCAATGAGACGCCCGGTTTGCCGTCCTTGGCTTTCTTTTTGTGGTCGAGGAACGGCTCGCGGCGGCCGACTTCGTAGACGACGTCCTGGATTTCCTCCGCGGTCGCGCTCGCCGGCAGGTTCGACAGCGCGTCGCGCAGATCGGTGAGCGCCTTGCGTTCGACCTCGATCGGCTGGCGGAATTTCTTGGTCGGCTGCACGAAGTCGCGGAAATAATGGATAGCGTATTCGACTTGGGCACTCAGCTTGGGATGCGTCCGCGCCGTCACGCCCGGCTTGTAGCGGCCGATGAAGCCCCATAGCGTTTCGGCGTTCTCGGCATTGGACGAGGACACCAGCGTCAGCAGCATGGTGAAGGTCACCGGCATGTCCACGATGGGCGGCTTGCCCTGGTGGATGTGCCAGACCGGGTTCGCCAATTGCTGCTTGGGGTCCTGCCGCCGATAGCCGTCGAGATGCTGCTGATACTCGTCGACGGTGCGCGGGATGACGTCGAAGTAGAGCCGCTTGGCCGCCTTCGGCTCGCGATACATGAACAATGACAGGCTCTCGGGCGAGGCGTAGCGCAGCCATTCGTCGATGGTGAGCCCGTTGCCTTTCGACTTGGAAATCTTCTGGCCGTTCTCGTCGAGGAACAGTTCGTAGTTGAAGCCTTCCGGCGCCTGGCCTCCGAGCGCGCGGCAGATTTCGCCCGACAGCTTCACCGAGTCGATCAGGTCCTTGCCGGCCATCTCGTAATCGACGCCGAGCGCGACCCAGCGCATCGCCCAGTCCGGCTTCCATTGCAGCTTGCAGCGGCCGCCGGTGACCGGAACCGTGAAACGTTCCTGTGTCGCCGGGTCTTCATAGGTAATGGTGCCGCGCTTGGCATCGTGCGACAGCACCGGCACTTGCAAGACGATGCCGGTGCGCAGATCGATCGGCAGGAACGGCGAATAGGTGGCCGCGCGCTCCTCGCGCAAGCTGGGCAGCATGATCGCCATGACCTTGTCGAAGCGCTCCAGCAGCTTAAGCAGCGCGGCGTCGAAGCGGCCCGACTTGTAGCAGTCGGTCGACGACATGAATTCGTAGTCGAAACCGAAATGATCGAGAAAGGCGCGCAGCCGCGCATTGTTGTGCTCGCCGAAGCTCGTATGGGTGCCGAACGGATCCGGCACCTTGGTGAGCGGCTTGCCGAGATGGCTCTCCAGCATCTCCTTGTTGGGCACGTTGTCCGGCACCTTGCGCAGGCCGTCCATGTCGTCGGAGAAGGCGATCAGTCGCGTCTTGATCTTGTCGTCGGTCAGCACACGGAAGGCGTGCCGCACCATGGTGGTGCGCGCGACTTCGCCGAAGGTGCCGATATGCGGCAGCCCGGACGGTCCGTAGCCGGTCTCGAAGATCACTTCGTCCTTGGGCTGCTTCTTCAGCCGGGCGACGATCTTGCGCGCCTCCTCGAATGGCCAGGCGCCCGATTGCTCGGCCAGTTCACGTAAGCTAGCGGCGGTTTCCGACATCATGATCTCCGAGGGCAGACATAAGGAAAGCACCCCAGCCCGTCAAATCGAGCGGCAATCTATGAGGTTACTTGCGGCGCGAGATCGACTACTGCTGGCCGGATGAACGCGCCCGCTGCCAGCCGCTCGCCCCACACCGCCACCGTCATCGGCGGCGGACCGGCCGGCCTGATGGCGGCGGAGGTGCTGGCGCGCGCCGGCGTGGCGGTGACGGTCTACGACCGGATGAGCTCGCTCGGACGCAAGTTCCTGCTCGCCGGCCGCGGCGGACTCAATCTCACCCACAGCGAAGACCTGGCGCTGTTGCTCACCCGCTACGGCGACTGCGATCCGCGGCTGCGCGGCGCCATCGAGGCGTTTCCGCCGCAAGCGCTGCGCGCGTGGAGCGACAGCCTCGGGCAACCGACCTTCGTCGGCTCGAGCGGTCGGGTATTCCCCACCTCGCTCAAGACCTCGCCGCTGCTGCGCACCTGGCTGCTGCGGCTCGGCAATCTCGGCGTCAGCGTCAGGCTTCGCCACCGCTGGGAGGGCTGGGACGCGGAGGGAAATCTCTGCTTCACGGCAGGCGACAAAGAACTCTCTATAAAGCCCGACATCGCCGTGCTGGCGCTCGGCGGCGCGAGCTGGCCGCGGCTCGGCTCGGATGCGCGCTGGGCCGAGATTCTGCGCGCGCAAGGCATCGCCGTGACGCCGTTGCGGCCGGCCAATTGCGGCTTCATCGCGCCCTGGTCGGAGGTGCTGCGCCGCTTCGAAGGCCAGCCGCTCAAACGCATCGCCCTCGCCTTTGCCGGCCGCAGCGCGCGCGGCGAGGCCATCGTCACCCGCGACGGATTGGAAGGCGGCGCCGTCTACGCTCTGTCGTCGCCGATCCGCGATGCCATCGAGCGCGACGGGCAGGCGACCATCGCCATCGACCTGTTGCCGGATGTCGGCGCGGCGAAGCTCGCCGAACGGCTGTCCAGTCCGCGCGGCAAGCAGTCGCTGTCGAATTATCTGCGCAAGGCGACCCACCTGTCGCCGGCAGCGCTTTCGCTCGTGCGCGAAGCCGCGCTGGCGCAAGGCCTGTCGTTGCCGGCGTTGAACGCACAGGAGCTCGCCGGCCTGATCAAGTCCGTACCGGTGCGCCTGACCGGCGTTCAGCCGATCGCCAGCGCCATCTCGACGGCCGGCGGCGTCAGTTTCGCCGAACTCGACGCTCGCTTCATGTTGCGGCGGCGGCCCGGCATGTTCGTCGCCGGCGAGATGCTCGACTGGGAAGCGCCGACCGGCGGCTACCTGTTGCAGGCAAGCTTCGCCACCGGGGCCGCGGCCGCGCGCGGCGCGCTGGCGTGGCTAGCAGGCAACAAAAGCTGATCGGAATATACGGAGCTTGTGTCCCGGGCGACAGGAGCGAGGCCCTTCGCCGAGCGGACGGAGACCCGGGACCCAGCGCAAGAATCTTTCAGCAATATTGTGCAGCCTTCGGCTGCAGCATTTCTCCTGGGTCCCGGATCGGCGCTCCGGCCATAGCGCGTGCGCCACGGCCGTCGCTTGTCCGGGACACGAGAATCAAAACGGGCTGACCGGAAAATAGCGCAGCCACAGGTCGGTGAAGCTGCCTTTCTCCCACAGCCGGAACAGCGCCCAGTTGATCGCCTGCCGCAGCACGTCGTTGCCGCGCTTGACCGCGATGCCGACGCCCTCGCCGAAGAAGCGGCTTTCGATATAGGGCCCGCCGCGAAACACGCAGCAGCCGCCGGAGTCGGTGCCGTTGAGCCAGAACGCCAGCGCGATGCCGTCGCCGAACAGCAGGTCGACCTCGCCCTTCCGCAGCGCGAAGCGGGCGGCGTCCGAATTCGGATAAAGATGCAGCTCGGCTTCGGTGAACAGCGTCTTGAGATAGGCTTCGTGCGCGGTGCCGGCGACCACCGCGATCTTCTTGCCCTCCAGCGCCTCCGGCCGCACATCGATCTCGACATCGCGTCGCGACACGAAACGCGCCGGCGTGCGGTAATAGGGATCGCTGAAGTCGACTTGTCTGCGCATCTCCGGCGTCTCGGCGATCGAGGCGATCACCGCGTCGCCGTTATTGGAATTCAGCGCGCCGATCAGCGTGTCGAAGCGGCGCATCTGCACCGTGCAGGCGACCTTGATCTCCTCGCAGATCAGGCGCGCCAGATCGACATTGAAGCCGGCGGGCACATTATCCGGCCCGGAATAATTGAACGGCGGATAATCGGTCTCGGTAAGGAAGCGGATGATGCTGAGGCGCGACAAATCCGGCCGCTCCGGCCGCCGCCGCGGATCCCAGAAGCTGGGCACCGCCATGGCATCGGCCGGCTGTTTGACGACCGGAACGGCAGGCGATGCGCCTTGCTGCGCCTTGGCCGGCAGCGCCGCCGTCGCGAGCGTGAGCGCGGCCAGCATGACAAGCAGCAGCGATTTAACGCCGCCGCGCGCGCCTTGACCGCAAGTCCGATGCATTCGCCGGCCTCGATTGAGAAGAATCGCGGCGAACATAGCATCGCCGTGGCGGCGGGCCAGCCATAATTGCAAAGCGCGGTAGACCGTCGGACGGCGCGATCAAGCGCCGGTCAGGTGCTTCTCGATCTTGTCCACCGGCAGCTTGACCAAATCCTTGTCCAGCTCGGCACGCACGGCGCCTTTCAGCGCATGCGAATAGGCCGGACGGAGCATGCCAAGCGCACGCGGCGGCGCCACCACGATCAGCGACTTGGCCTTGCCGGCGGCGAGCGCCAAATCGAGGTGCTTGGCCAGATGCACGAGGAAATCGCGCTCGGCCTGGTCGTGCCAATCGGTCTGCTCCACGGAACTGCGGGCACCGTGCCCGGCTGGACTGAAAGCCCGGCCCGGCTGGGCGGTGCCCAGTTCGTGGGTGGCCAACTCCTTCTGCTCGAACACTTCGACGGTCTTGAGATTGGGAAATTTTTCGTCGCCGGTATTCTCCAGCACCAGCGCCTTGGCGCCGTCGCACACCACCACCCATTCGCCACGGTGAATCAATAATTGAGACATGATCCGACCTCCTTAAATTGCACACAACGCTAGGACAAACGCCCTGCGCCCGCATTGCTTTGGATCAAACGCTTAAGCCCGCGTTTTCGTTGCGAGAGAAACGTCAGTTGGTGCCGTCGAGCAGCCGCCTTGCAATGACCTGCGCCTGGATCTCGGCGGCGCCCTCGAAAATATTGAGGATGCGGGCGTCGCACAGAATGCGCGAAACGGGAAATTCCAGCGCAAAACCGTTGCCGCCGTGCACCTGCACCGCATTGTCGGCGGCGGCCCAGGCCACGCGCGCGGCCAAGAGCTTGGCCATGCCGGCCTCCAGGTCGCAGCGGCGGCCGGAATCCTTCTCGCGCGCGGCGTGATAGGTGAGCTGGCGCGCGATCATGATTTCCACCGCCATCATCGCGATCTTGTCGGCGACACGCGGGAAGCCGACGATCGGACCGCCGAACTGCATGCGCTGCTGCGCATAGTCGAGCGCGCGTTCCATCGCCGCCTGCGCCACGCCGATGGCGCGCGCCGCGGTCTGGATGCGCGCCGACTCGAAGGTCTGCATCAGCTGCTTGAAGCCCAGACCCTCGATGCCGCCCAGCAGGTTTTCCGCCTTCACCGCGAAGCCGTCGAAGGCAATCTCGTATTCCTTCATGCCGCGATAGCCGAGCACTTCGATCTCGGTGCCGCTCATGCCCGCCGCCGGAAACGGGTTCTTGTCGTCGCCGCGCGGCTTTTCCGCCAGCAGCATGGACAGGCCGCGGTGGCCGGTTTCCTTCGGATTGGTGCGCACCAGAAGAGTCATCAGGTCGGCGCGCACCGGATGGGTGATCCAGGTCTTGTTGCCGTAGATCTTGTAGACATTGCCCTCGCGCACCGCGCGGGTCTTGATCGAGGCGAGGTCCGAGCCGACATTCGGCTCGGTGAACACCGCCGTCGGCAGCACCGCGCCGGAGGCGATCTTCGGCAGCCATTTTTCCTTCTGCTCGCTGGTGCCGCTGCCGAGGATCAATTCGGCGGCGATCTCCGAACGCGTGCCGAGCGAGCCGACGCCGATATAGCCGCGCGAGAGTTCCTCGGAGACCACGCACATGGACTCCTTACCGAGTCCCATGCCGCCGAACGCTTCGGGAATGGTGAGCCCGAACACGCCGAGCTCGGACATCTGCGCGATGATCTCGAGCGGGATATAGCTGTTGGTGCGATGCCAGGTCTGCGCCTTGCCGATCACTTCGCTGTCGGCGAAACGGCGCATTTCCTCGCGAATCGATTCCAGCGTCTCGTCCAATCCGCACTGTCCGACCGTGGCGCCGTGGCTGGCGCGGATCAGTTCGACCAGGCGGGCGCGCCGTTCGGCGGTGTTGCCGCCGGCGATCAGGCCTTCGATGGTCGGATTGATGCGGGCGGCGAGCTGCGCGTGGGAAAGACCGAGATCGGCCGGCCGCACCACCTCACCCTGGCTCATCGGGATGCCGCCGACAATCTGGGCGAGATATTCGCCAAGACCGATGCGCACCAGCAGCTCTTCGAGCTCGCCGAAGCTGCCGTCCTCGACCATGCGTCTGGTATAGGCGGCGAGTTGACGGACCGCCTCCACATAGGTGGCAAGCCAGGCCAGGCCATGGGTCGCACGCTGCTCGCGGTCGAACAGGCGGTTGACCGTGTGGCCTTCCACCACCACCCGCGCGCGTACCTTGGCGGTGGCGTCCGCCAACAGAGCGTCGAGGGCGACGGTCGCTTCGCGGCCGAGTTCGATTAATTCGTGTCCGGCGGCGGGACGGGAAGCGGCGATCGGCATTGGATCCTCGGTTAGGGGCGGCCGACGATAGACTGGCTGCCGGAGACACTACGCGTGCAGTGCACAAAAGCAAAGTGGGCCGTATTTACAGGTTTTCCGCTGTTTAATCGGTGGTGAGTTACCAAATTGCTACAAAATTAACCATTCTGGGCTTTGTTACGACGGTGCCATGCAACCGGCGAGACCTGAGTCCGTCTCCATGCGCCTCATCGAATTTCTGCCGCGATTCAAACAACTGACCCGGTTGCTCACCGCCTTCTCGGTGCGTACCCGCATTGTCGTCTTGGCACTAATCCCGGTTGCCGGCTTCATCGCCAACGGATTGACCTATGTCGCCGGTGAGACGGAAGTCGGCACCGCCTTCCAGACCGCCAAGCGTTCTTCTGCGCTTGCCGATGCCAGCCGCGACTTCAAAAGCGCGGTTACGGGGATGCGTATTATCGTGCGGGATTTCAGCGTCTCGCCCAGCGACAATCTGGTGGTGAGCTTCGAGCAGACGCATGCGCACGCGCTGCTCAGCCTCGACAACATTGCCGCCTCGATCGACCGCCGTGGCCCCGAAAATATCGTCGCTCTGCGCAAGGATGTGCTCGAGCTGAGCGAAACCTTCGCCGACCTGGTGCGGCAACAGAAGATCGTCGGCTTTGACGAAAGATCGGGTCTGCGCGGCAAGCTGCTCGAAGCCAGCAATGCGGTCGAGCGCATCATCAACGAGAACATGACTTGGTTGGCGGAGTCGGAAGCGACGAAATTGATGATGGCGCTGCTGGTCATGCGTCATCACGAGGCCGAGTATCGGCTTGCTCAAACGGAACTGACCCGGCAACAATTCTTCGCCGGCTACAAGAAATTCACCGACACCTTCGCCCAGATCGACGGCACGGCGGAGATGAAGGAGTCGCTTGAGCGTCAAGTGAAGACCTATGCCGATACCTTCGCGCAATGGATAGAAGGCTTCGATCGCGTACGTCCGCTGCGCGCGGTGATCGATATCGACAGCCAGCGTATGTTGCCGCGGGCGGATGAAATCATCGCGCGCGCGCGCGACACCGCGGAGTTAGCTTCATCGGGACTCTCGGCGTCGCAGGCACGCACGCGCACCGGCATTATCGCGGTGGGCATTCTCATGGTCGCGCTCGGTCTCGGTTTCAGCTGGCTGATCGGGCGCAGCATCACGCGGCCGCTCAACGGCCTGGCCGGCGTGATGAAACGCCTCGCCGCCGGCGATACCGGTGCACGCATCCCCGCCACGCAAACGCACGATGAAATCGGCGAAATGGCGCGCACCGTGATCGTGTTCCGCGACAGCATGATCGAGCGAGAAAGCCTGGCGCAGACTCAGGCCGACGCCAGCCGCGCGCGCGAGCAGCGCAGCGAAATCATTGCGTCGACCATCGGGCAGTTCAAGCTTTCGGTCGAAAATGTGCTGGGCAAACTGCGCACGGCGGCGATGAAGCTCGAAATGAGCTCGGCCGATCTCAACAAGACCGCCGATACGGTGTCGGCGGAAGCCAATACCGCCGAACTGCGCGTTGCCGCCGCCTCCGACAACGTCTCTTCGGCCGCGAGCTCGGTCGAAGAACTTGCGGCCTCGATCGGCGAGATCGCCACGCAGGCGGGCAAATCCACCGAAGTGGCGGGCCGCGCGGTCTCGGAAGCCCAGCGCACCGTCGCCACCATGGAGCAGCTCGGCAATGCCGCCACCCGCATCGGCGAGGTGGTGGGCCTGATCCAGGCGATCGCCGGGCAGACCAACCTGCTCGCGCTCAACGCCACCATCGAGGCCGCCCGTGCCGGCGATTCCGGCAAAGGCTTCGCGGTGGTCGCGGCCGAGGTGAAGTCGCTGGCCGGACAGACCGCCAAGGCGACCGAGGAAATCGCCGAGCAGATCGGCTCGATCCAGTCGGCCGCCGCCGACGCCGTGCAGGCGATCGAGCAGGTCAACGCCATCATCCGCGACATGTCGTCGATCGCCACCACAGTGGCGGCCACCGTCGATCAGCAGAACTCGGCCGTGGCGCAGATCGCGGAAGGCGTCAGCCGCGCCTCCGGCGAGGCGCGCACCGGCGCCGAGGCGATGAGCCGGGTGGCCGGCGTCACCACCGACGCCCGCGCCACTGCGTCCGACGTCAAGGATCTCGCCGACGCGGTCGCGGTCGAGGCGGAGGGCCTGGAAGCGGAAGTGCGCCAGTTCCTCACCAACGTGCAGGCGGCGTAGCGACCGTCCGCTCATTCCCGCGCAGGCGGGAATCCAGCTAAGATACGATTTCAAGTCCCCGCTGGAGCTTGCACCCACGCAGGCGGGTGCGGGGACGAGCAGGTTTCCGGGGCACGCGCCTTGCGCATTCTCAAATTGGCATTTCAGATCGCGCGCGACGCCTTCCAGCATTTTCTCGCCGATGACGGCTGGGCAATCGCCAGCCATATCGCGCTGTCCACGCTGATGGCGATATTCCCGTTCCTGATCGTGGTCACCGCGCTGGCCGGCTTCTTCTTCGGCTCCAAGCAGCTCGCCGACGAGGCGGCGCGCATTTTGCTGGAGGCCTGGCCCAAGGAAGTGGCCGGCCCGATCGCGCTCGATATCGCCGGCGTGCTCACCGACACCCGCGGCGACGTGCTGACCTTCGGCGTGCTGTTCGCGCTCTATTTCGCCTCCAGCGGCGTCGAAAGCCTGCGCATCGGGCTGAACCGCGCCTACGACGCGCCCGAGCAGCG
>JACQDO010000518.1 GCA_016201085.1 Hyphomicrobiales bacterium
ACAACGGCTCGACCCGACATAATCCAACCATGCCTGAAATCGCTGTTCGAGCGGACGAGCTATGACAATTGGGAACTCATCCTTTTGGTCAACGAGCACGTACGACAGATACCGGAACGAGGAATTCTGCTGAGCGATCTTGGCAAGCAACCGAATGTGCGCATTGTCGAGTATCCCGAACGGCCGTTTAACTATTCCTGGGTGAACAATCTCGGTGCCACGCAGGCATCGGGCGATATCCTGTGCTTCCTCAATGACGATACCGAGGTGATTACGGCCGATTGGCTCGAACAGCTTGTTGCGCGTGTGGCGCTGCCGCAGGTCGGGGCAGCGGGCCCCATGTTGTATTACCCGGATGGCACGATTCAGCATGCTGGCGTTATTCTCGGTCTCGGCGGCATAGCGGGCCATGCCTGTCACCGTGAGCGGCGAGGAAGCTACGGCTATTTTGGGCGGGTTTGCATGGAACAGGATGTCTCCTGTGTCACCGCCGCTTGCATGGCGATTCGTGCCGACGTTTTTCGGACGCTCGGTGGCTTCGATGAGGCTATGCCCCTAGCCTATAACGATGTCGACCTGTGCCTTCGCCTGCGAGCAGCCGGCTGGCGCATTATCTGGACGCCGGCGGCGGAACTGGTGCATCGCGAGTCGGCATCGCTGGGCAGACATAGTGAGGGCGCGCGCGCCGAGCAGTTTGCGCACGATGTTGCTTTGATGCGCCAGCGCTGGCAGCCCATTCTCAATGCTGACCCCTCGTATAATCGTAACTTATCACTTGAACGGTCATATAGACTGGCGTTTCCTCCGCGGGTTCCGGTCAAGGATGATTTGCGAGGGAATTGACCCGCTTGCGATGAATCCTCGAAACAACCTACCTGATGAATCTGCCGATACACAGGATGTTGCTCCACTGCCTTACAAACATTCAAAATATCGATATCATTAAGATTGGATCGGCATCGTCCGGAGAGCATGCGTCCGGAGCATCTGAAACATGGTTCCATGCGGAAATTTCCATTTGATCCCGGCAATGTCCAGCTTTACTGGACGATCTTTCCCTTTGCTTGCGCACTCGCGGTGGTCGGCGCGAAATGTTGGGCAATAAGCGTTTACGCCAGTCCGACGCCTTTCTGGGATCAGTGGGACGGGGAAGCGGCTTCAGTATATCAACCGTATTTCGCCGGTACTTTGCGGTTGTCCGATCTGATCGTTCCACACAACGAACATCGTATTCTGATCACTCGATTGTGGTCGTTGTTGTTGCTGGAGCTCAATGGATATTGGGACCCAATCCTGCAGATGGTGGCGAATACGTTGTTAGCC
Source organism: Hyphomicrobiales bacterium (assembly GCA_016201085.1). Taxonomy (GTDB): domain Bacteria; phylum Pseudomonadota; class Alphaproteobacteria; order Rhizobiales; family Xanthobacteraceae; genus Pseudolabrys. The sequence continues at coordinate 1,324 of JACQDO010000518.1, forward strand.
GGACTTACCGTCGCGCTGCTTATCGCGGCATTCCGCCCAATGCTCGACACCGTCTCCTGGATAGTGCTCGCCCTGTTTTCCATGATAATTTTCGCGCTCCCGTTGGCATGGGAAAACATCCTGAGCGGTTTCCATTCGCAGTGGTATTTTTTGAATTTGGTCAGTTTAGCCGGTTTGATCCTTCTATTAATACACATCGGCATATCGTTAGTTTGGCTCTTGGCCGGAGAGGCGATCAACGACAATTGCTGCGCCAGCTTGGCGCTGCCACAGGCCGGGCAGGCCGGGATGTCGTCGGAGGACATGACCAGCGTCTAGAAACCGTGGCTGCACTTTTCGCAGATGTAGCCGTAGATCGGCATGACGTTTGCCCAATCGGGTGGAGAACGGACGGTTCGGCAGGCCTCAACCAGCGACGCTTACGCCGCCGCCGCCTTGCCGAGCGCGTTCACTTCCGCAGTGTAGTCGTCCATCAGCGTCTTGGTGATGCCGCCGGGATTGAAATTCCACTGTCCGTTTTCAGACTTGGCGATCTCCGCCACCGCGGTGACCTCCGCCGCCGAGCCGGTGATGAAGCATTCCGAGAACGAGGTCAGCTCGTCCGGCAGGATGCGGCGCTCGATCACTTCGAAGCCGCGTTTCTTCGCCAGCGCGATCACGGTCTGCCGGGTGATGCCGTCGAGGAAGCAGTCGGCCAGCGGCGTGTGGATCTTGCCGTCCTTGACGAAGAAGATATTGGCGCCGGTGCACTCGGCGACGCGGCCTTCCCAATCCAGCATCATGGCGTCGGCATAGCCGCGGCGCTCGGCCCGGTGCTTGGAGATGGTGCAGATCATGTAGAGACCGGCGGCCTTGGCGCGGCAGGGCGCGGTCTTCGGATCGGGCCGGCGATATTCGGCGAGGTCGAGCTTGATGCCCTTGAGCCGCTGCTCGGGGTCGAAATAGCTCGGCCATTCCCAGCTGGCGATGGCGAGATGAATTTTGTTGTTCTGCGCCGAGACACCCATCATCTCGGAACCGCGCCAGGCGACCGGGCGCACATAGGCTTCCTTCTTGCCGTTCTTCTCGACCACCAGCTTCTTGGCGGCGTCGATTTCGGCGACGGAGTAGGGGATTTCGAAATCGAGCACCTGGGCGGAGCGCTTCAGGCGTTCGGAGTGTTCGGTGATCTTGAAGATGTGGCCACCGTAGGCGCGCTCGCCCTCGAACACGCAGCTCGCGTAATGCAGGCCGTGGCTGAGGACATGCAGGTTGGCGTCCTGCCAGGGCACCAGTCTGCCGTCGTACCAGATGACCCCTTCGAGCCGGTCATAGGATTGCGCAGCCATAGCCTCCTCCTTCAACTCGTAACACTTTAGCTTCGCGCACGATCCTTTCCGAAAACCGGTTCCCACTTTTCGGGATCATGCGCCTGACATGCCGATCTTTTTGCCGCCGTCTTATGCCCCGGTCATGGAGCATTTTTAGCGCCAATTCCAATACTTTGCGTCGAGGGGCAACACCCGGTATGAATGGGTCCGGAACGGTCCTATTGCCGTTCCATCGGCGCATTGCTGGAAGAAAGGTCTGTTTTCGACACGATCCTTTCGTCCTTGGCGGTGTTTTTGTAACATAAAACCAAAATATGTCAATATGGCTGACATAAATATGAGCGCCAAGACCGCCGCCTCCGCCGGGATCGCAGAACGTCCGGCCGGGGGCACCGCGCCGGCTGGCGAGACCGGCGAACCGATCTGGGACATCATCGAGCTGTTGTTCTTCGCCTATCGCGATTTCGTCGGCGATCCGGACGAGGTGCTCTCCAAGCTCGGCTTCGGCCGCGCCCATCACCGGGTGCTGCACTTCGTCAACCGCAATCCCGGCATGAAGGTCGCCGACCTGCTCGACATCCTCAACATCACCAAGCAATCGCTCGGCCGCGTGCTCAAGCAGATGGTCGATCAGGGCTTCGTGCAGCAGAAGGAGGGCGCGCAGGACCGCCGGCAACGGCTGCTCTATGTGACGCCGAAGGGCGAGGCGCTGGCACTCAAGCTCGCCGGCCTGCAGACCGTCCGCATCAACCGCGCCTTCGGCGAGCTCGGCCCCGGCGCGCACGAGGCGGCACGCCGCTTCCTCACCGCCATGATCGATACCGATAGTCGTGAACACGTGCTGCGCCTGATCGCGCGTGCCGACCGTGCCGCCAAACGCGGCTAATGAAAGAGGAGCGGCCTGGCCGATGACGCCGTTGCCCGTCACGCTATCTGACGATGCTCCACATCTGCTGGTGGTCGACGATGACCGCCGCATCCGCGACCTACTGTCGCGCTTCCTTGCCGGCGAAGGCTATCGCGTGAGCACGGCCGAGACCGCGGCGGATGCGCGCGCCAAGCTCAATGGCTTGAGCTTCGATCTGCTCATCCTCGACGTGATGATGCCGGACGAATCCGGATTCGACTTCGCCAAGTCGTTGCGCGGCTCGTCGAGCGTGCCGATCCTGATGCTGACCGCGCGCGACGCCGCCGAAAGCCGCATCAAGGGGCTCGAGATGGGCGCCGACGATTATCTGTCGAAGCCGTTCGAGCCGCGCGAATTGTCGCTGCGCATCGCCAATATTCTCAAGCGCGCGCAGCCCGCAGTGCCGACCCCGATGGAATCGGTGCGCTTCGGGCCATTCATCTTCCATATCGGTCGCGGCGAACTTCGCCGCGGTGATGAAGTTATCCGCCTG
>JACQDO010000056.1 GCA_016201085.1 Hyphomicrobiales bacterium
CGCGGGCGCGATATCCTGGCCGCCTGCGGCCAGCTCAAGAGCGCCAGCGAGAAGCTGTCGGCGCGCGAGCGCATGGCGCTGCGCGCCATGGCGATGACGGATTAGTAGCGGCGCGTGCCCCGGACGCGGCGCAGCACGAGCGCAGCGAAGTGGTGCGACGCAGATCCGGGGCCTTACCGGGCTCGGAATTTGTAAAGGTCCCGGGTCTGCAGCGCATCACTTCGTGCTGCGCTGCGCCCGGGACACGTAAGGATGGTAAAATGTCCCTGCTCGGCCGCATCCTTGTCATCCTGTTTGCCCTGTGGCTTGCGACCCTCGCGGCCGGCATCGTGTGGAGCTTAGGCCTGCTCGGCGCGCAATGGCACAACGTGTCGGGCGATCCGGCCGAACGCATCGTGTTCTGGGGCGCGGCCTTCATCGCCTCCGGCATGACCGCGACGCTGTTGTTCCTGCCCATGCTGATCGCGGTCGTGATCGCCGAGTTTTTCGCGATCCGTTCGGTGTTGATCTATGCGCTGGGCGGCGCCGCGCTGATGCTGCTGGCTTATCAAGGCGCCGGCTTCGGACGCGGCGATGAATCGATCGATGCGCCGCCGCCGCTGGTGTCGCGCGACATGGAGATTGCCGCCGCCAGCGGCCTGGCGTTTGGTCTGGTCTATTGGGCGATCGCCGGACGGCGGGCCGGTCGCCGGCGGGAGCGAGCTTAATTCCCTTTCCCCGCAAGCGGGGAGAGGGAGAGTGCCCACTCCAAGGCATCTTCCAGCCGGTCGTTGCCCCAGAACAACTCGCCGTCGGCGGTCACGAAACTGGGCGCTCCGAATATGCCGAGCGTGCGGGCTTGCTCGGTTTGCGCGCGCAGCAGCGGTTTTGTCGCATCCGATTGCGCGCGTTCAAGCACCGCGCCGGCGTCCTGTCCAAGACCGGCCAGGATCACAGCGATGGTCGTCTGCTCGCCGATATTGCGCCCGGCGCCGAATTCGGCAGCGTAGACCGCGCGGCAGAAGTCCTCGCCCCAATCCTGCGCCAAAGCGATGAGCGCGACGCGCGCCGCCAGCACGGAGTTCTGCGGAAACAGCGCCGGTTGCGCGAACGGCAGCTTGAGCGCGCCACAAATCCGCTCCAGGTCGCGCCACATATAGCGGCCCTTGGCGGGATAGAGATTGAACGGCGAGGTGTCCCAGCCTTGGCTCTTGAAGATCGGGCCGAGCAGGAATGGCCGCCACCGCACGTTCACGCCGGCGCTCCTGGCCAGCGTGCCGATGCGCATGGCCGCCGGATAGGAATAGGTGGAGGCGAATTCGAGCCAGAAATCGAGTGTTGGCATGGTGACAATATAGCGGGGCGGGCGCGCCGCTGCCTTCCCATTTTCACATGGCTCGGCTAGACGGAGCGCGCACTGCCCTGAAGGTAATACATGAATCGCACTGGACTGATCGTCGCGCTCTGCCTTGCCGTCGGTGTCGGCTTGGCATTCGGGTTCTTTCCAGGGCTCGATCTGCTGGTGTCGCGCTACTTCCACGGCTTTGTCGACGCCAACCACAATGCGTTCGCATTACGGCTTTATCCGCCGCTGATGCTGGCGCGCGATATCGGGCTCTGGGTCGGCACCCTGCTGGTCGCGCCGGCGGTCGGTGCGCTGCTGCTCAAGCTGATCCTGCCGCGCCGCAAGCTGCTGGTGTCGGGTCGCGCCATCCTGTTCCTGATCTTGACGCTGGCGCTGGGGCCCGGCGTTCTGGTCAACGGCGTGCTGAAGGAGCATTGGGGCCGCTCACGGCCGATCGATGTCACGCAGTTCGGCGGGACAGAGCATTTCGTCGCCTGGTGGGATCCGCGCGGCGATTGTCCGGCCAATTGCGGCTTCGTCTCCGGCGACGTGGCCGGAGCGGCGTGGACCATCGCGCCGGCCGCGCTGGCGCCGCCGGCATGGCGCGCGTTGGCCTATGGCGGGGCGCTGGCGCTTGGGCTGGGCATGGCGGCCTTGCGCGTGATGGCGGGCGGACATTTCCTCACCGACGTGGTGTTTGCCGGCATATTCACCTTCCTGATCGTCTGGATCGCGCACGGCCTGATCTACCGATGGCGGTATACCCGGCTCACCGACGCCAATATCGAGTGGGCGCTCGAGTGCCTGGCGACGCCGGGCTACGATTTGTTCGTCGGATTGTTCAGAAAGCGCAAGACCGGGTAGCGCGCGATCCGGCGGCGAGGATGATGACGGCGCATCTTGCGCCGTTCACCTTTGGCCCTATAGTCCGCGAAATTTCTCGATTGCACGGTAGTACAAATGCCCAACGCAGGGACGAAAAGCGTAAAGAAAGTCGTGCTCGCCTATTCCGGCGGCCTCGATACCTCGATCATTTTGAAGTGGTTGCAGACCACCTATGGCTGCGAGGTGGTGACCTTCACCGCCGATCTCGGCCAGGGCGAGGAGCTGACGCCGGCGCGCGAAAAGGCGTTGCGCGCCGGCATCAAGCCGGACAACATCTTCATCGAGGACCTGCGCGAGGAATTCGTCGGCATCAAGATCATCGCGCCCTGGCGGGAATGGACCTTCAAGGGCCGCGAGGAGCTGCTCAAATTCGCGCGCGACCACCAGATCACCATCGCCAAGGACAAGGAGGGCGAGGCGCCGTTCTCGGTCGACGCCAACCTGTTGCACTCCTCCTCCGAGGGCAAGGTGCTGGAGGATCCGGCGCAGGAAGCCCCCGGCATCGTCTATCAGCGCACCATTTCGCCGATGCAGGCGCCGGACAAGGCCACCGACATCCGTATCGGCTTCAAGCAGGGCGACGCCGTCAGTGTCGACGGCGAGACGCTCACGCCCGCGAACCTGCTCGCCAAGCTCAATGCGCTCGGCCACGACAACGGCATCGGCCGCATCGATCTGGTGGAGAACCGTTTCGTCGGCATGAAATCGCGCGGCGTCTACGAGACGCCGGGCGGCACCATTCTGCTGGCCGCGCATCGCGCCATCGAATCGATCACGCTCGATCGCGGCGCCGGCCACCTCAAGGACGAGCTGATGCCGCGCTATGCCGAACTGATCTACAACGGCTTCTGGTTCGCGCCCGAGCGCGAGATGCTGCAGGCGCTGATCGACAAATCGCAGGAACTGGTCGAGGGCGAGGTGCGGCTCAAGCTCTACAAGGGCAACGTCATCGTCACCGGGCGCGAGAGCCCGGCCTCGCTCTATTCCTCGACGCTGGTCACCTTCGAGGACGACAAGGGCGCGTACGATCAGAAAGACGCCGAGGGCTTCATCAAGCTCAACGCGCTGCGGTTGCGCACGCTCGGGCAGCGGCGGCGCAAGCTCAAGCTCGACTGACGGCGAGGTGCCATCCGATGCGCCGAAATGCGATGCGCGCATGTTTGCTGTCGGGAATGGTGGCGCTGGCGCTCGCCGGCTGCGGTTCCGACGGCAAGAAAGCGGAGATCGATCCGAATATTCTGCCGGCCAATTACAAGCAGGAAATCATCGATACGCTGACGCACACGCTCGACGATCCGACCAATGTGCGCGAGGCTTTCATCAGCGAACCGGTGCTGCGGCCGGCCGGCAAGGAGCAGCGTTATACGGTGTGCGTGCGCGCCAACGCGCGCAATCTCATGCGCCAATACGCCGGCAGCAAGGACCGTATCGGTTACTTCTACGCCGGCCATCTCAATCAATTGGTCGACGCGACCAAGGAGCAATGCGGCAGCGCGGCCTACAAGCCGTTCCCCGAACTGGAAAAGCTTTGCCTGGGTAGCAAGTGCGAGTAGCGCGGCGTTGGCCTTTCGCAAAATCGCAAAGTGGAAGCTAGTTAATTTCCTCGCGCGTAGCCGGCGCGGCATCGACCTCGACCCGCTTCATCTCCGGCACCAGCGGCTGATTGCGGCGCTTCTTGTCGGCGATCTCCTCGGCGACCTTGCGCATTTGCAGGAAGCGCACCGGCGAGGTCGGGTGCGTGGTCGTCTTCCGAATGCTGTTGGGATCTTCCATTCCCATCGCGGCCCAGATCTCCTCGGCCCCGGCCAGATCGTAACCGGCGCGCGTCGCATAATAGGCGCCGACATAATCGGCTTCGCGTTCGAATTCGGGGCTGAATGCCCTGGCGCCGACCTGATAGAAATACTTGGTGAACGTGCCACCAGTATTCATTGTGCCGAGTGCGAAGCCGCCATCAATCAACACGCCGCCGAGCGCTCCAAGCACAGCATTTTGTAGTTTCTTTCCGTAATGGCCCATGTTCACATGGGCGAGCTCATGGCCGACGACCACGGCGAGCTGGTCGTCGGTGCGCGCGATCCGCAATATGCCTGAATGGATTACGATTTTGCTGTAATCCGTAAAGGCGTTTGCATCGGCACTGATCGCGAGGTTGACCGGGATGGCGCAGCCGATCGCCGGCTTCACATCCACGGTGCGGTCTTCGCCCTCGCGCTTGAGCACGATCCGCACCGGCCGGTCGCCATTGGCGAGCTGGAAGTCGCCGATCCAGCGGGACGTCCCGGTGACCGGCACCAGCTCGTTGTTGAAGGTCATCAACTCGTCGCCTTTGACAATTCCGGCAGCGGCGGCGGGCGAGCCCTCGACCACCGAAATGACGGCTGCTCGCGCCCAGCGCAGGCCGAGCGCCTCGGCGGAAAAGGAATGGTATTTTCGCGGCAGGCTGCGCGGTGTAGCCGCCAGCAGACCGAGATGACCGGTCACCCATCCCTTGCAGTCGGCGCTGTTAGCGGTGCGGATGCGGAAGGCGACGGTGTCGAGCCGGTGCAGCTGCGCGTAATAGTCCCGCATCTGCGCGATTTCCTGCCGGCGGCGCTCGGCCGCGACCTCGTCGGCCGGCAATGCGGGAAAATTCGCGCTCGGCCCGACGCAGGCCGCGCAAAGCAGCAGACACGCATAGGCTACGGACCAGCGACGCCGACGCACGGCAACCCCCCGAGCGGCCAGCCAGGGCTACAACCGGATCAAGCATAAGTTGTAAGTAGGCGCTCGGCAACCCGGCCATAAAGCCAGGATGTGCGCGACTTTTGCCAGTCGCGCCACAACCCGGATCGCTGGAGCGGTCGGCGTCAGACCTGCCGGTCGACCATCGCCTTCTTCAGCTCGGCGATTTCCTTCGCCGGGTTGAGGCCCTTGGGGCAGGCTTTCGAGCAGTTCATGATGGTGTGGCAGCGATAGAGCCGGAACGGATCCTCAAGATTATCGAGCCACTCGCCGGTGGCCTCGTCGCGGCTGTCCTGCACCCAGCGGTTGGCCTGCAGCAGCGCCGCCGGACCGAGATAGCGGTCGGAGTTCCACCAATAGCTCGGGCACGAGGTCGAGCAGCAAGCGCACAGGATGCACTCGTACATGCCGTCGAGCTTGGCGCGGTCCTGGTAGCTCTGTTTCCATTCCTTCTCGGGCGTCGCCGTCACGGTCTGCAGCCAGGGCTCGATCGAGGCGTATTGCGCGTAGAAATTCTTCAGGTCCGGCACCAGGTCCTTCACCACCGGCTGATGCGGCAGCGGGTAGATTTTCAACGGCTAACTGGCATCGTCCATCGCCTTGGTGCAGGCCAGCGTATTGGTGCCGTCGATGTTCATGGCGCAGGAGCCGCAGACGCCTTCGCGGCAGGAGCGGCGGAAGGTCAGCGTCGGATCGACGTTGTTCTTGATCCAGATCAGCGCGTCGAGAACCATCGGACCGCAGTCGTCGCGATCGACATAGTAGGTGTCGATGTGCGGGTTCTCGCCGTCATCCGGATTCCAGCGATAGATACGCAATTCCGTCACGTCGGTGGCCTTGGCCGGCTTCGGCCAGGTCTTGCCTTGCGTGATCTTGGAATTTTTCGGCAGTGTAAATTCGACCATGTCGGCGATCCGCGTGTTGTTTCAGGTGAGCCTAAAGGTCAGTAGACCCGGGCTTTCGGTTCGATATAGGCGATGTCGTTGGTGAGCGTGTAGGTGTGCACCGGACGATAGTCGAGCTTCACCTTGCCCTTGTCGTCGATCCACGACAGCGTGTGCTTCATCCAGTCCTTGTCGTTGCGCTCGGGGTAATCCTCGCGCGCATGCGCGCCACGGCTTTCTTGGCGATTCTGCGCCGCATCCATGGTGACGACGGCTTGCGCCATCAGATTGTCGAGCTCGAGCGTCTCGATCAGGTCGGAGTTCCAGATCAGCGAGCGGTCGCTGACGCGCACGTCGGCCATGCCGCTGTTGGTCTGGTGGATCAGCTTGGAGCCTTCCGTCAGCACCTCGCCGGTACGAAACACGGCGCAATGGTTCTGCATCACCCGCTGCATATCCAGCCGCAGTTGCGCGGTGCGCGTGGCGCCGGCGGCATTGCGGAATTTGTCGAGCCGCGACAGCGACAGGTCGGCGGAATCCTTCGGCAGATCGGGCTTTTCCGCGCCGGGCGTGAGCAGTTCGGCGCAGCGCTGTGCGGCGGCGCGTCCGAACACCACCAGGTCGATCAGCGAATTGGAGCCGAGCCGGTTGGCGCCGTGCACCGATACGCAGGCCGCTTCGCCCAGCGCCATCAGGCCGGGGACCACGGTGTCGGGTTCGTTGCCTTTCTTGGTCAGAACCTCGCCGTGATAATTCGTCGGGATGCCGCCCATGTTGTAATGCGCGGTCGGGATCACCGGGATCGGCTCGCGGGTGACATCGACGCCGGCGAAGATGCGCGAGGATTCCGCGATGCCCGGCAGCCGCTCGTGGATCACCTTGGGATCGAGGTGGTCGAGGTGCAGGTAGATATGGTCTTTCAGCTTGCCGACGCCGCGGCCTTCGATCAGGCAGCCGGCGCCATAGATGCCGGTCGGATGGAATTGCACGAATTCCATATCCTGCAAGGGCAGGCCGGCGCGCAGCACCATGCCGTTGCCGTCGCCGGTGCAGATATGCGCCGAGGTGCAGGAGAAATAGGTGCGTCCATAGCCGCCGGTGGCGAGGATCACCATGTTGGCGCTGAAGCGATGGATCGAGCCGTCGTCCATGTTGAGCGCAACCACGCCGCGGCAGCGGCCCTGATCGTCCATGATCAGATCGAGCGCGAAATATTCGATGTAGAACTCGGCATTGTGCCGCAGCGACTGCCCGTACATCGTGTGCAGCATGGCGTGGCCGGTGCGGTCGGCGGCGGCGGCGGTGCGCTGCGCGGTGCCCTTGCCGTAATGCGTGGTCATGCCGCCGAACGGGCGCTGGTAGATGCGGCCGTCCTCCTTGCGCGAGAACGGCAAGCCCCAATGCTCGAGCTCGTATACGGCGGCCGGCGCGTTGCGGCACATGTATTCGATGGCGTCCTGGTCGCCGAGCCAGTCGGAGCCCTTGACGGTGTCGTACATGTGCCAGCGCCAGTCGTCCTCGCCCATGTTGCCGAGCGCGGCGGCGATGCCGCCCTGCGCCGCCACCGTATGCGAGCGGGTCGGAAACACCTTGCTGATGCAGGCGGTACGCAGGCCCGCTTCGCTGCAGCCGACCACGGCGCGCAGGCCGGAACCGCCGGCGCCGATCACCACCACGTCGTAGCTGTGATCCTCGATCGGATAGGCGTGGCCGTTGACTGCCGGTCCGCCGTTCGATTTTGCGTTCTTCGCCATGACTTTTTAAACCCCGAACGAAAGCTTGAGGATGGCGAAAGCGGAGGCGAAGGTGATGGCGAACACGAAGAACGTATTTCCCATCAGGCAAGCCAGCTTCAGTTTATCCTCGTGCACATAGTCGACGATGATCTCCTGCAGGCCGATCCACATGTGATACGTCGTGTTGATGATGAACAGCAGCATGACGATCGCAACGAGCGGCGAGCCGAGAATCTGCACGACCGCGGCGTGGCTGCGGCCGAGCAGGGAGATCGCGATGATGATGGCCGCGATGGTGAGCGGGATGGCGGCCACCGACGTAATGCGCTGATGCCAGAAATGGTGCGTGCCGGAATGGCCGGCGCCGAGCCCGCGCACGCGGCGCATGGGCGTGAGAATTTGATTCTGTTTCATCGCGGGCCTCCCATGGCGAGATAGCCGACCACCCACACGACGACCGTGAGCGAGATCGAGCCGACGATGGTGGCGAGCGCCAGGAATTCGCGTTCGGTCGGCTCCAAGCCGTAGCTGAGATCCCAGATCAGATGACGGACGCCGCCGAGCATGTGATGCAGCAGCGCCCAGCTATAGCCGAGCAGCACCAGCCGGCCGATCCAACTGCCCATGAACCATTCGATGCTGGCATAGGCGTTGGGGCCGGTGGCGGCGGCGATCAGCCACCAGGCGATCAGCAGCACGCCGAAATAGAGCACAAAGCCACTGACGCGGTGGAAGCCCGACATCACGTAGCTCAGCATGAATTTGTAGATTTGCAGATGCGGAGAAAGCGGACGCGGCCGTTGCGCTGCCGCCGTCGTTCCCGCCTCAAGCTCGGCCATCGTCATTCTCCAGAATGCTCAAAACCAGCCATTCGATCGCAGCGGCGATCGCGGCCGGTTCATGTATCACTGTCTACCAGAGCCGCATCGCGTCCATTGACCAAAATCAAAACGCCCAGCCTTCGACGTTGCGTTGGATAAAACGGCGAAGCGGTTGTTAGGTCAATGCACCGGTCGAAGACGGGGGCAGTCGGAGAGCAGGAGGCTTGACTGGCCGCCAAAACCGGATACTTCATCGATTACGAAGCCTTGCGCCTCAGATAACCGCGTTGCAATATGTGTTTTACGTAGCCTGCCTTCGTAAAATAAGAAGGTAGCCCGACCGATGCGCTTCGACTTCACCGATCTCAACCTGTTCCGCCACATCGTGGAGGCGGGCAGCATCACCCATGGCGCGGCGCGCTCGAACCTGGCGCTGGCCGCAGCCTCCACGCGCATCCGCAAAATGGAACAGGCATTCGGAGCCACGCTGCTGGTGCGTGGGCGTCAGGGCGTCGTACCGACCCAGGCCGGCCGCACTTTGCTGCAACACACGCGTGTGATCCTGGCGCAGTCCGAACGCCTGAAGGAGGATCTGTCGCCCTATGCGCGCGGGCTGGCCGGCCAGGTGCGCGTACTGTCCAATACCAATGCGCTCACCGAATTCCTGCCCGAGACGCTGAGCTCGTTTCTCACCACCTATCCCGACATCAGCGTGGACCTGGAGGAGCGACTCTCCGACGAGATCGTCGGACTGATCGCGGAAGGCGCCGCCGATATCGGCATCGTCGCCGGCACGGTGGACTACGGCGGCCTGCACACGTTTCCGTTCCGCAGCGACCGCTTCGTGCTGGTGGTGGCGCGCAATCATGCGCTCGCCAGCCGTTCGCGCATCGGCTTTGCCGAGGTGCTCGACTACGACATGGTGGGCCTGGATCGCGCCAGCGCGATCCAGCGCTTTCTCGCCGACAAGGCGAGCCGCATCGGCCGCGCCATCCGTCTGCGCGTGCAGTTGCGCTCATTCGACGCGATCTGCCGCCTGGTCGAATGCAATGTCGGCGTCGGCATCGTGCCGGAGACCACGGTGCAGCGGGCGGCGCGTACCATGGCGATCAACGCCGTGCGGCTGAGCGATTCCTGGGCGCCACGCGAATTGACCATCTGCGTGCGCGCCGTCGAGGCGCTGCCGCCCTATGCGCGGCAGTTGCTGGATCATTTGAAGGCGAGTGCTTAGTTATTTCGGCAGCAGCACCCAGTAATCCAAATCGAGGATCACCGCCGGGTCATAGTCGTCGCCAACCTTGTCCGGGAAATCCGCGCAAGCGCGGTCCTTGGTGGCGATGGTGCGCAGGCGCAGCGCGCCGACATCCGTGCGGCCGGGCAGTTCGGCGCGATCGAGCACTTCCGACCAGGCAAACACGGTGAGACCTGCAAACAGCGGCGCCACGTGCCGGCCGCCGTTGATCGCCGCCACGTGGAAGGCGTTGCCAAGCCCGTTGAAGGAGAGCGCGCGCGCCAGCGAAATGGCATGGCCGCCGTAGATCAGGCGGCGGCCGAAACGGCCTTTGCCCTCGGCGTATTGGTTGAAATGCACGCGCGCGGTGTTCTGATAAAGCCGCGTCGCGATCATGTGCTCGGCTTCTTCGACCGTGACGCCGTCGACGTGATCGATCTTCTCGCCGACCTTGTAGTCGCCGAAGCGGTGCGGGCTGCCGGCGAGCTGCGTGTCATAGGCCGTAGCGTCGATCGGCGGGCAGGCGGCGCCAAGCTTGGCGACCTCCACGCTCTTGGGCAGTTGCGGGACTTGCTCGGCTGGTGCTGCGGCCTGCTCGTCGCGCTTGCGCACCATCACCCAGCGCACGTATTCCAGAACCGTAGCGCCGTCCTGGTCGAAGCCGCGCGACCGCACGTAGACGATGCCGGTCTTGCGGTTGGAATTTTCCTTCAGGCCGATCACTTCCGATACGGCGTTGAGCGTATCGCCCGGATAGACGGCTTTGAGGAAACGGCAGTCGGCATAGCCGAGATTGGCCACGGCATTGAGGGAAATGTCCGGCACCGTCTTGCCGAACACCACGTGAAACACCAACAAGTCGTCAATTGGCGAGCGTGGAAGCCCAAGCTTGCGCGCGAAGGCATCGGACGACTGCACGGCAAAGCGCGCGCCGAACAGCCCGTTGTAGAGAGCCACATCGCCGGCGGTGACGGTGCGGGGCGTGGCATGGCGGATCTCCTGGCCGAGGCGGAAATCCTCGAAGAAATTTCCCGGATTGGTTTTGCGCGCGGACGGCTCGCTCACTGAACTGATTCCTTCATGCGGTCTTGCTCGATGCGGCATTCTCACAAAACCGTGAGGCGAACGCCAGCTTCCGACAACGGGAAACTGATGAGGACGTGTTTAACCCTTGTGCTAGCGAATACAGCGCAAATTCAATCTTCCTGGAGGACGAAAAATGAAAAAGAACATCCTGCTTTCCGCCATTCTGTCGGGCGCAATCGCGGCCGGTATCGCCATGGCGCCGGCGGCCTATGCGGCGGACGAGATGAAGAAGGACACCATGTCCAAGGATAATATGTCAAAGGATTCGATGAAGAAGGACACGATGTCGAAAGATACCATGTCCAAGGATATGATGAAGAAAGACGACGCCATGTCCAAGGACAATATGTCCAAAGACAATATGTCCAAAGACAACATGAAGAAATAAATCGCTCGCCGCCGGGTTCATGCATTCAGGGGCCCGGCGGCGGCATATAATGGCCAACCGCCTGGATCGGACATTGACCATGAGCGTGGAAACGGCAGTCGGTGGCAGTCAGATCGCGGCGCGCGAGGCCATTCATCCGGCCTGGGTGCGCGTCACCCATTGGATCAACGCGATCGCGATCCTGGTGATGATCGGCTCCGGCTGGCAGATCTATAATGCCGCGCCGCTGTTCGACGGCCTCCGCTTCGCCAAAAGCATTTCGCTCGGCAACTGGCTGGCCGGCGCCTTGCTCTGGCATTTCGCCGCCATGTGGGTGCTGGCGATCAACGGCCTCGTCTATGTGACGCTCGGCATCCTGAGCGGCCGTTTCCGCCGCAAGCTGTGGCCGATCAGCCCGGCACAAGTATTGGCCGACGCCAAGGCGGCGCTCAGCTTCAAGCTCTCGCACGATGATCTGTCGCGTTACAACGCGGTGCAGAAGCTGCTCTATGCCGGCGTCATCCTCGCCGGCATCGTGATCGTGCTATCGGGCCTGGCGATCTGGAAGCCGGTGCAGTTGCAGGAACTGACCGCGCTGTTCGGCGGCTACGATGCGGCGCGCTACGTGCATTTCTTCGCCATGGCCGCGATCGTCGGATTCCTGGTCGTGCATGTGGCGCTGGCGCTGATCGTGCCGAAGAGCCTGCGCGCCATGATCACAGGCCAATAGGGGAGGTCGAGATGCGTCAGCGCAAAATTATCCCCGGCGTCGATCCGCAGCTGCTGATCAAGGATGCCGCCAAGTTGATGCCCGACGCCTCCCGGCGCGGCTTCCTGCGCGGCGCCGCCAGCCTGGGCGCGCTCGCCTTCCTCACCGGCTGCGACATCGTCGACGGCGACACCGCCGAAGGCGTCTTGCGCAAGATTTCTTCGTTCAACGACGGCGCGCAGGCCGCGCTGTTCAACCGCGGCAAACTGGCGCCGACATTCCCCGAAAGCGCCATCACCCGGCCGTTCCCGTTCAACGCCTATTACGACGAGGACGAGGCGCCGGAGGTCGACGGCAACAGCTACAAACTCGAAGTCGCCGGTCTGGTCGACAACAAGAAGCCGTGGACGCTCTCCGAGCTGCACGCGCTGCCCGAGGTGTCGCAAATCACCCGCCATATCTGCGTCGAAGGCTGGAGCGCCATCGGCTCCTGGCAGGGCACGCCGCTGTCGGAATTCCTCACGCGCATCGGCGCCGACACCCGCGCCAAATACGTCTGGTTCAAATGCGCCGAGGGCTACAGCAACACCATCGACATGCCGACCGCGCTGCATCCGCAGACGCAGATGACCTTTAAATACGCCAACAAAATCCTGCCGCGCGCCTACGGCTTCCCGATGAAAATCCGCATCCCCACCAAGCTCGGCTTCAAGAACCCGAAATACGTGGTGGCGATGGAAGTGACCAATACCGACAAAGGCGGCTATTGGGAGGACCGGGGCTACAACTGGTTCAGCGGGCTGTAGCGCTCGCCTCGGGCATCTGTTTCAGGTTCCAGCAGAACATAAAGCGCTCGGTCGGCACCAGGATGACGATGTCGGGCGCCTGCGCGGTCACGACCTCCGGGATGAAGTCGCACATCTCGTGATGGATCCAGACCAGCCGGCCGACGTGCAGGCCGAAATAGTCGCGCCAGGCATGCTCGGTGAACGAATCGCCCACCAGCAGCACGCGCGGACCGCTTCGGTCGCTGTCGGTGACAAAACCGCCGGTCTCGCGGCCGGTGTCGAGCTTGCGCTCGGTGAGCTTGGGCGCGCCGAGCATGCGCGCGAGATCGCCGCCCTTGGTCTTGGCAAAACCGCGGAACACGCGTTGCGGATCGATGCGCCAGTCCGGCTTGCCGAGCTTGGCGACCAAGGCGTTGTAGGCGAGCAGTGCGCCCAGCCGATTCCAATGGGTGTCGCCGCGCCGGAACAGCGGATGGCGTTCGGCTTCCGCGATCAGCGCCGCCCGCAGATCGGCAAAGGGCACGCCGCGCGCGGCCAGCGCCGGCAGCATCGCGTCATATTCGGTCGGCGGCTTCGGCTTGAACCAAGGCGGCACGGTATCGCGAACGACGCTGGTGCTGTTGGGCGCAATCGCCACCAGGAAGCCTATGCCCTGGGCGCGGTAGTTCGCCTGCAACGCCGCCGCGAAATCGGCGAAGCGAGCGATATCGGCATGACGCTGCATCAGCCCCAAGGACTGCTCCAGCATGCCGTCGCCGTTGAAGAACAGCGCGCGGTTGCGACCATAGAGCACGCGCAGATCGGTCGGCGACACCAGGGTGTAGCGCAGCACGGCATTGGCGCGCACCAAGGTCTCGCGCAGCCCGAAATGGTCGGTAATGAAGGCCTCGGTTGCCTTCGGCAACGCGCTCCATTGCGCCAGCGTTCGCGGCCACGCCGGTAGCGGCGCCAGCCGCCGGTTTTCGCGTGCGGACAGCATCTCGCGCGGCATGATCGCCTGAATCAGCATCGGCAACGACAGCAGCGCCAGCGCTATCGCGATCCACCAGCGGCGATGACGTGCGAGCAAGCCCATCGTTCAGAACCTGAAATACAGGAAGGGGCTGTAAGAGCCCGCGGCCGCGCTCAACAAGGTCAGCGCCAGCATCAATGACGTCACCACGGTGTCGGCGAGCGGCCACAGCGAGCGCCAGGCGCTGCGCGGCAGTCCGCGCCAGCGCACCAGCGCCAGCACGGCGCCGATCGCCAGCGCGGCCACGGTGGTCGGATAGATCGCCAGATGCGCCGGCAGGCCGATCTCGCTGACGCCGTTGCGGCCGATCAGCCCGCCGAAGAAGTCGAGCGCATGCGCGAAATCATGCGAGCGGAACCACACCCAGCTGCTCATCACCGCCAGCAGTGCGTAGAGCCGCGCCACCAATACCGGTGAGCGCGCAAGCCAGCGGCCGAGACCCATGCGCTCGACCATCAGAAACAATCCGTGGTGCGCGCCCCATACCACGAAGGTCCAGTTGGCGCCGTGCCACAGGCCGCACAGCAGGAACACCAGACAGAGATTGCGGTAGGTGGCGAGTTCGCCGCCGCGATTGCCGCCAAGCGGGATGTAGAGATAGTCGCGCAGCCACTGCGACAGGCTGATGTGCCAGCGCCGCCAGAATTCGGTGATCGAGCGCGACGTGTAGGGGAAATTGAAATTGCGCGGAAAACGCAGACCGAGCGCGAGGCCGAGCCCGATCGCCATGTTGGAATAGCCGAGGAAATCGAAATAGATCTGGATCGTATAGGCGCTCAGCCCGAGCCAGGCTTCCGTCATGCTCGGCGCGACGACATGATCGAATACCTGATCGGCAATGCGCGCCACTTCGTCGGCGATCAGCACCTTCTGCGCCAGACCGACGATGAAGATGCGCAATCCCGCCGAGCCGCGCCCGAGCGTCATGCGCCGCTCACCGAGCCTGCGCGCGATGGTGTGGTAGCGGATGATCGGGCCGGCGACGAGCTGCGGAAACATCGCGATATAGACGGCGACCTGCAGCAGGCTGCGATTGGCGCGCACGTCGCCGCGGTAGATATCGACCAGGTAGGAAATCGAATGGAAGGTGAAGAACGAGATGCCGAGTGGCAGCGCCAACCCCGGCAGCGTGAAGCGCCAGAGGCCGACGGCATTGAGGCTGCCGACGACGAAATCGGCATATTTGAACACGCCGAGCATCAGCAGATTGACGCTGACGCCAAAGGCAATCGCCGCCAAGCGGGCGCGGCCGCTGCGCGCATCGATGGCGAGCGCGATCAGATAGTTGAAGGCGATCTGGCCGGCCAGCACCAGCACGAACCAGGGTTCGCCCCAGGCATAGAAAATCAGCGAGGCGGCCAGCAGGCAGGCGTTCTTCGCCGTAATTCCGGGCGCCGCGCCATAGGCGATGCAGAACAGCGGCAGGAAATAGAACAGGAAAGGGACTGAGGAAAAAACCATGAGCCGAAAGCTTCGCCGTTGGCGCCCGTCGCTGGCCAGAACCTCATAGGCCGCGCCGCCGCGGCGATGTCAAACCAAGGCGCCCCGATAACCTGGCAGCTTGCGCGCGCCTACAGCTTACCGATGAAGCTCCGCATCCCCACCAGGCTCGGCTGCATGAACACGAAGTACGGGGTGGCGATGGAAGTCACCAACACCGACAAAGGCGACTATTGTAAGAAGCAGGGCTACAATTGGTTCAGCCGGTTGTGAGTTCTACGAGGAGATAAAGGGATTCAGCAACTTCACACCGAATTCCTTGAAGTCCTTCACGTTCCGCGTGACGACAATGAGCCCATGCAATCTGGCTGTCACTGCAATCATGGCGTCCTCGATCAGCGAGTCGGGTCGCCCATGCATCAGCTTGCCCCACAGGCGAAACGCGGCGGCATCCATTGGCAACACGTTCAATGTGGCGGCGACCTGATCGGCCCAAGCTTCGATCTCGGCGGCCTTATGCGCATCCTGGTCGCGGGTAACCTCGATCCCAGTTTGAATTTCGCCAAGTGTAACGGCTGAGAGGTGGAGATGCCGGTCGTCCACGCTGCGTATCCAAGCGATGACGGCACCGTGAGGCTTCGACTTTCGCAGTTCGGAAACCACGTTGGTATCGAGCAGATACATGCGCGCCTATCCAACGCGCTCAGGCCGGCGCCGCTTACGCTTTCCGCGCGGCGGAATATTCAGTTCGCCGCGGGCGAAGTCGGTCAGCAGGAGGTCCTTTAGGGTGGGCCGGCTGTCGTTAGCAAGCCGTTGCCATTGCTCGATCGGCACCAGGACGGCTGCGTCAACGCCGCGCCGGGTGACGAGTTGCGGTCCCTTTTTCAGGCAGGCATCGAGCATCTCGCTGAAACGCGCTTTGGCATCCTGCACCGGCCAGATTTTCATGGCAGCCACCTTCTGACTAGTTATCTGACTAGTCTAAGCTGCATGGGCGCCGGGCGCAAGGGCAGCTTGACCGAGTCGCTGCGGTCTTTCGTATGAAAAAATTTACTCACCTTGCCATTCCCGGCGCGGAGCCTTAGCACTCCGCGCAGTTCCGCAATGGCGAGGCGTAAAAAAATGGCAACCCACAATCTCCTTCTGCTCCCCGGCGACGGCATCGGCCCGGAAGTGATGGCGCAGGTGAAGCGCGTCATCGACTTCTTCAACAAAAAGGGCCCGGACAAGTTCACCTCGGAAGAGGCGCTGGTCGGCGGCTGCTGCTACGACGCGCACAAGGTCGCCATCACCGACGCCACCATGGACAAGGCCAAGGCCGCCGACGCCGTCATCTTCGGCGCGGTGGGCGGGCCGAAATGGGACAAGGTGCCGTTCGAGGCACGGCCCGAGGCCGGACTGCTGCGCCTGCGCAAGGACCTCGCGCTCTACGCCAATTTGCGGCCGGCGGTGACCTATCCGGCGCTCGCCGATGCGTCTTCGCTCAAGCGCGAACTGGTCGAGGGCCTCGACATCATGATTTTGCGCGAGCTGACCGGCGGGGTGTATTTCGGCGAGCCCAAGACCATCACCGATCTCGGCAACGGCCAGAAGCGCGCCATCGACACGCAAGTCTACGACACCTACGAGATCGAGCGCATCGGGCGGGTGGCCTTCGAGCTGGCGCGCAAGCGGCGCAACAAGGTCACCTCGATGGAAAAGCGCAACGTCATGAAGTCGGGCGTGCTGTGGAATGAGGTGATGACGGCGCTGCACGCGCGCGAGTTCAAGGACGTGCAGCTCGAGCACATGCTGGCCGATGCCGGCGGCATGCAGCTGGTGCGCAATCCGAAACAGTTCGACGTCATCGTCACCGACAATCTGTTCGGCGACATGCTGTCGGACGTGGCCTCCATGCTCACCGGCTCGCTCGGCATGCTGGCCTCAGCCTCATTGGGCGAGGTCGATCCGAAGAGCAAGCGGCGCAAGGCGCTGTATGAGCCGGTGCACGGTTCGGCGCCCGACATCGCCGGCAAAGGCATCGCCAATCCGATCGCCATGATCGCCTCGTTCGGCATGGCGCTGCGCTACTCGTTTAATCTCGGCAAGCAGGCCGATATGATCGACCAAGC